>CAZRLQ010000139.1:0-6303 GCA_964600725.1 uncultured Desulfobacterales bacterium | reverse complement strand
TTGGGTTAAGCAATTATAATGCCAAACACTAAAACTATTTTTCGAAAACTCAAGTTTATATTAAAACCTTGGTGAGGATCAAAGTAAAAAAGGGGGGTAATGTTATGTAGGTGACAAGAAAATTGGCAGAATTTATTCATGATACAAATTTTCAAAATATCCCGCCCGATGTTGTTGAAAAAGGAAAGGAATGTTTCCTTGACTGGCAGGGTGTTGCCCTGGCTGGAACAACAGAAGAGTCATCTAAAATAATAATTGATTATGTTAAAGATGCCGGAGGTAAAGAGCAAGCCAGTATAATCGGAACTAAAATAAAGACAAATATCTCTAATGCTGCCCTGGCAAACGGATTGACCGGTCATGCTCTCGATTTTGATGATTATCATGAAGCAACGGTCATTCATGCCAGTGCGGCATGTCTGCCTGCGATATTGGCCGTGGCTGAAAATGTCGGATCAAGTGGAGAAGAGGTGCTCACAGCATTGATCCTGAGCATAGATATCGCTCTTCGAATAGGCTTGGGTTTGGGCGATTATCACTACCAAAGAGGCTGACATACAACGGCCACGGCTGGAATTTTCGGTGCCACAGCCGGAGCGGCCAAGATTTTAAAGTTAGATACAGATAAAATTGTTACTGCTTTCGGAATTTGCGGCACACAGGCCAGCGGTTTAAGACAGGCCTTCGGTACCATGTCAAAGCCTTTTCATACCGGTAAGGTTTCAATGGAAGGTGTGCTGTCTGCTTTACTTGCTGATAAGGGATTTACCTCTGCTCAAGAGATTGTCGAAGGTGAATTAGGTATGTTGGAAGTTCTCACAGATACACCGGATGAAACAATTATTATAAATGATCTCAACTCAAAATACTATATAAAAGATCTCAGTTTTAAACCTTATCCCACCTGAGCCTGAACGCATTCGACGATGAATCTCCTGGAGGAGATCAGGATTAAGTATAAACCTAATGTTGAAGATGTAGAAAGAATTGACCTGGAGATCGGTCCAGTTGCTTCAACGGCAGCTTCCATTGCCGAACCCAAATTGGGTGTGGAAGGAAAATTCAGTGTATGGTTTTTAGCCGCTCTTGCACTTGCTGAAGGAAATATAACCGCAGATAAGTTTACAGATGAAAAAGTAAATAATCCAAAGCTGGTTAATTTAAGGAAGAAAATCCATACCTCTCTTGATCCAAGAATAAAGTTTGGTGCAAGAATGTCGGTTAAAATGAAAGACGGTACGGAATATAAGGATTTTCTCGCAGCGCCAAAGGGCGATCCATCAAATCCTTTAAGTTTTGAAGAGCTTGCTGCCAAGTATGAAAATGCAGCGATATTAGCTATTCCTAAAAAAAACATAGACCTTTTAATAGAAAAAATAAAGGTTATAGATAAGATAGAGAATATAAATGAAATAATTGCTCTATCGCGTGGTTAAACAAGCTATTGGGTGCAGATGGGATCTAATGCAACATGTTTTTACTCGATTTGCACTGGTATCTTCTTAAAGATAAGAATATATATGAGTAAAAAGAAAAAAAAATATTATGCCGTCGTCAAGGGCAGGAAAACCGGTATTTATAATAAATGGTATGGTGATGACGGTGCGGCTGCGCAGATTGAAAATTTTTCCGGCTCAATATACAAGGGGTTTAATTCGTTAGAAGATGCAAAAATATGGTTCAAAGAACTTTCGGATATAAAACAGCCGGCGCAGCCGAAAATAGGATTTGAAAAAAAAACTGATTCCGCACAGATAAAAGAATCATATGAAGTATTTAATAATGGAGCGGTGACTATTTATACTGACGGCAGTGCGCTCAATAACCCAGGCCCTGGTGGCTATGGAACCATACTGATTTGTGGATCCCGCAGAAAGGAACTTTCAGGCGGTTTTCGTCTCACAACTAATAATCGGATGGAACTGATGGCTTGCATCGTGGGCTTAAAAGAATTGAAGCGTAAATGCCGTGTGATAATTTATAGTGATTCAAAATATGTTGTTAATGGTATAAAAAAAGGCTGGGCAAAAAGATGGAAATCAAATAATTGGATGAGAAATAAAACAGAAAATGCTGAAAATGTCGACTTATGGGGTCAACTGCTTGACTTGTGCAGTATACATAATATTTCATTTGAGTGGGTAAAAGGGCATGCCGGAAATTCATGCAATGAACGTTGTGATCGATTAGCAATGCAATCAGCATTGCGAAAAGGATTGCCCCCTGATATTTTTTATGAAAACGGCAAAACAAAGTTATTGGTTACCAAGAATTTTCATTAAACGGCAATGAAGATTCTTGGTGCTGTTTTAAGATGATCCCGGTCTGGCGCAAAGATCCGAAGCTCATCCATTTTGCACCAAGTATTCTGAAGCTTTGTGTAAAGGATGCCGAATCCAGTATCTCTTTCATACCGCCGAACCCATATTATCGTCGTAGATGTTGAATCGTATTGAACAAAACATGAAACTTTCAATTGATGAAGTCGCGAAATTACTGAATCTTCCCATAAGCACTATTCAAAGATGGATACGCCAGGGAAAAATACCTGCTCAGAAAAGCAGCGAGGGCTGGATTTTCCAGAAACAGGTTCTTGAAAAATGGGCCGCGGCTAATAATTTGTCATTCTCGCCTCCAAGGGAAGAAATCAGAAAACAAGATGTCTTTGAATCAGAAAATCTTCTGATCCCAATGAAACGGGGAGGAATTATTTATGGTGTAAAGGGAGACGAAGTAGAAGCGGTACTGAAGTACGCTGTAGACAGTATTCCTGATTCATTAATAAATTCAAAAAAAGATCTTTATGAAAAATTGCTTGAAAGAGAGCAACTTTCATCTACAGGGATAGGCAAAGGTGTTGCCATTCCTCACCCACGGACTCCCTTGTCCGGTCTGATCGATAATTCAGTAATAATTACCTGTTTTCTGGAAAATCCGATACATTTTAATGCGGTTGACCGCAAGCCTGTTTTTGTAATGTTTATGTTATTGAGTACATCAATTAAAGCCCATCTCCACCTCCTTTCCAAGCTTTCTTTTTGTGTACGCGACGATTTTTTTGTGGAATTTTTGAGAACCGTCCCTGCTTCAGATGCATTTTTTTCACAAATATCCGACTGCGAAAATAGACTCAAACTAAAAGATAATATTTAAGTTAATGACATTGATTTGAGATTTATAAAACATGCATGTTTTGAAACAATGGCGCTATCCTTTGCGATGGATGATTTTTCGTTCAGATGACCGCCTTCTGCTGATCTTTATAGCCATTATAGTAGGAATTTTCAGCGGGTTGGCTGCGGTCCTGCTTAACCGGTCACTTGTTGCATTGTTTGATCTGCTTAAGCCTTTACGTAATTATTGGTGGGCTTTCATTCTTCCTGCAGCCGGGGCAGCTCTCTCTTCGCTCTTTTTAGAAAAAATCGTAAAAGAAGGGGCAGGGCACGGCGTGCCCGAAGTTATCTATAGCGTATCACGTTACGGAGGTTTGCTGCGCTTCAGATCCACCTATTCAAGGCTTATATCGAGTTGCCTTACTATCGGAAGCGGCGGATCGGCAGGTCCGGAAGCCCCGGTTGTTATGAGCGGTGCGGCTATAGGGTCGAATATAGCTAAATATTTCTCATTAAATGAAAGGCAGCGGATAGCAATTGTCGGTTGTGGAGCCGCCGGTGCCATATCATCAATATTTAATGCCCCTGTAGCAGGAATGGTTTTTGCCGTTGAGGTAATCCTTGGAGAGTGGAAAGCTGTCAATATTGTTCCCGTTGCAATAGCTTCCGTTGCCGGCACAGAGATCTGCAGAATTCTCCAGGGAAATCAGATCGTTTTTTCGCATCATGAATTTCATATCGGTTTAATAGAAATAGCCGCTTCTGTCGGTTTGGCAGTCTTTGCGTCGTTTGCATCTATTTTTCAGACACGTGCGCTGAAGTATATGGCTGCAATATCAAAAAAAATTGAAAAGCCGATATGGGTTAAAGCGGCTGCCGGTGGATGCGCCGCCGGGGCCATAGGTCTTTTTTTTCCCGTTGTTTTAGGCGAAGGATACAATTCGATCAGCACCATGATAGAAGGAATGTATGCTCATGGAATATTAATTGCTGCATCTGCCTTGATTGCAAAGATCCTTGCGACATCATTGACGCTTGGCTGGGGTGGATCGGGAGGAATATTCGCTCCATGTCTGGTTACAGGCAGCCTCATGGGCTTAACATTTCATAGAACCATGGTTGTCTTATGGCCTGATTTTTTGTGGGTCAATGAAGGATGTTTCGCCTTGTTGGGAATGGCGGGCTTAATAAGCGGCATGCTTCAGGCACCTTTGACCGGAATTTTTTTAATCGTGGAAATTACAGGCGGCTATGATGTTATTCTGCCGCTTATTATCGTATCGTCTATATCAGCTACTCTTTGTCATTACTTTGAGCCCGCTTCCTTTTACTTTAAAAACCTCGTGGAAAAAGGAAAGCTTTTAAGGCCGGGAACAGATGCCAGAATATTATCCGATTTGAGCACACCTGAACTTCTTGAAAAAGATTGTTTATCGGTTAAACAGGATATGCTTTTAGGTGATTTTATCAATATTATCAAGAAATCACGCAGAAACTATTTTGCCGTAGAAAATGAAAAGACCGGCGATTTCCTCGGTATGATAGTTTTAGACAAGATCAGATCTTATATATTTAATCAGGGGATGTATAATGCCGTATTTTTATGGCAAATCATGGATACAGAGGTGGAAATTGTTTCTCCTGATGACGATTTAATCGACATCCTACGAAAAATGGACATAAATCATCTCTTTAGTATTCCTGTAGTATTAAATAACAAATTTTTAGGAATGATTTCAAAAGCTACCATTTTTGATCAGTATAGAAGAGAGCTTATGGTTCAAACAAGTGATTAGCCAAAATTAAGCGATTAGCGGCTAACTATTAGCGTTCAGCTCTGAAAAATCAAGGTGTTGCGTTAAATAGAAACAATACCCAACGGGTGAAAGTTTTTACTAACAAAACATCTTGTAATAATTTAACTAATAGTTAATTGCTAAAGGCTAAGCGCTTAAGTTAGTATAGTACTCCAGTTTAGGTTTTGCTGGGCATAGATTATGCTTGAGTTTTGACAATCTGGAAATTTTCAACCATCAAAATTTTCAGTTCATCGATATTAAGTGTTTCTCACAAGATTGTCTTTAACAAAACGCCAGAATCGTTCGATCAGGTTTAGGTATGGTTAAGCTGGTTTGTCCAGTTTATCGCAATATGTTAATAAAACAGCTTGTTATAAGTTTTACGCAATTACCATGCCATACAAAACCTTGGTTGTTTGACTATATCCATGCAGAAATGAGGATTTTTTATTATGGATCAGCAATTATTCCATATCTATAGAAACACACCTGCCGGCAGGGAAACTATCATGCAATCTTTATATTTTTGCAAAATGATAGGAGCTTATCCTGTGGTTTACATACCTGAGTTCACTAAATTTTTGATGTATTTTGAAAACGACATCGTACAGGTAGATCTTGATGACTCTTATTTAACATCACCTGAAACAGCCGAAATGCGTGCCGCTGAGTTGCTGAAAGAGGAAGGTTTTGATCCCAAATTTCTAAAGCCTAAAAACTATACAGCTTCGGCCCTGCCTGACATTCCGATAAACTTTGATTTTATGTGCTGCCCGCGCAGCATAAGCGATCTTTCTTCAAAGATCGGTCTCAGCTATATAGGACCACGGGTAAGACGTATCGTTAAATCTGCTCATTTCCCGGTTCTTTTGACCAGCCCGGTGTTTAAAAAGTGGCATAGTGTAACGCTGTTTTTTGGAGGATCTGCAAATGCGATAAAGGCTCTTAAACTGGCGCTTCACATATGCAGGGAATCAGGCTTGCCTCTTGATATTTTTACCTACCTGGAAAGCGGATATAAAAAAGAATATTATGAAAAAATAATCAAAAATCATGATCTTGAAAAAGAGTTAAAAAAATATCGTGTTGAATGGCAGATTTTTGATAAAGGGACTTTTGAGGAAAACCTTTATGAGGTCAAACATGATTCACTTGCAATTTTAGGCGCATTTGGTCATGGAATTATAAAAGATATTTTATTCGGAAGCAAGATGGAAATGATACAATCTACTATTTATAATAATCTTTTAATCGTTGGGCCTAACTATAAGGCATATAGTATGCTCGCATAAATCTTGCCTTTCAGACGAGTTGATTTAACTATATCTGCTCTGTTGTAGGATATTTGCAACATATCAAGGCTTCATCTCCTTATGCGTTGCCTGGAAGTT
>CAZRLQ010000138.1:0-6323 GCA_964600725.1 uncultured Desulfobacterales bacterium | reverse complement strand
GTATGAACGTGTCAACGTCTGCATCTGCCAAAGAAGCTATTGAAATGGCAAAAAAAGAATCCTTTGATGCCATAATTATGGACCTTATAATGCCGGAAATGGATGGTCTTCAGGCTTTGAAAGCTCTTAAAGATAAGAGTCCTGAACTGCAAATCATTCTGCTTACCGGCCGCGCAACTCTGGAAAAAGGGATTGAAGCCATGAAGTTAGGGGCCATGGATTTTTTGGAAAAACCTGCGGACTTAAAGGTTCTTGCCGAGAAAATTAAAAAGGCCCGGGCAAATAAAATGGTCATAGTGGAAAAACAGACAGAGGATAAAGTCAAAAAGATCATAGGAGGCAAAGGATGGTAAGGGATGAGGCCAAAACAAAATTACCCATTTATGAGCCCGTTGATTTATGGTCTTTTCGCCCGATTTCTGCTTTATACGAAAAAAATAATCCTTACGAATATCAACTACATGCCTCCGGTTATTTTTTCCGCATGCCTTGATCTCGAACGAAAATCCTCATAAATCAACAGAGTCTTCTATGCTTCCGGATTCTAAGCTTCCGCTGGAATGACTGTCATCTTTGCGACATTACATAGATGACACAACATACGGGGGTTATGTTTTCAGATCGACCAGATTTAGCCTAAATTTGAGCGCCTAAATGAGGAAATTATTTCGTCCTCATCCCCAAGCAGATGATTTGGTGAAAGGGGGTGTTTTGCAAAGATTTCAAGGAGATGTTTTCATTAGAAAAATCAGCAAATGGGGGGATGATAACCTCCCCCCTGTCCTTAGGTTAAGCAAAAATGTTTTCTAAAATTATGCCGGTGCATGGCATGAAGGAGCATGACACGCAGGTGCATGACAAGCAGGTGCATGGCATGAAGGGGCGTGGCATGATGGTGCATGACATGAAGGCGCATGGCAACTGGACGCATGGGATACTTTCTTCTCTACTTTTTTAATTCTTAGCATATTTTTCACCTCCTTTCATTTATTCAGTAATCTGCCCGGATTTAAGCAAGCCAATCTCTCCCAGTGTATTAGTTGCTTCCAGGCAGACTTCAAAAAAATCATCAGGATTCAAATCAGATCCAAAGCGATGATAAAGGAGTTTTGAAATGTATTGCAAGTTCTTTTTTCCATCACACAAATTTAATAATTCGTTACCAAAGTCGTTAATCTGAATGACTTCCAGTTCTTTTTCTTCCTGCTTGAACACAAGAAAGGTCTCAGAATATTGGTAGTTTTTTATAAAAATACCGTTTTTTAAATCGTCCTTGATTTTTGGAAGGTCAAAATCAAACCTTCCCATAACTATTTCCCGGCTTTTTTGGGGTTTAAATAATAAAACTTGATTAAGATCGATATGGAATTCGGTTGGCGCGATATCAAACTTTCCAGCTTCAAGGCCAAGTGTTTCAAATTTTAGAACATCATTAAGATGTTTGAAATCTATTTCATTTTTATTTTTGAAACATTTATTAACAAAACCGGTAAAATGCCTGTAAAAATCCTGGGGGGTAAGTATAAAATGTCTCTTTTTTAATAAAGATCTGATCCAGTTAAGCCATCTAAAAAAAAGGCCGGAAATGGAATCTTGTAATTCAATACCCAATAATAAAAAGGTCATCGGATAGAAATTAACAACCAGTGGAAAATATGAGGCGATGAAATTTAACTGTTCCAGCGAATATCCCGCGCAGGGAAGATTATAAAAGCTGCTGAATATTACCGGATCGTCATTTATCATCTCTTCATCTTCATAAAGACGCATTCCGCTGTCAAATTCTATTCCCAGAGAAAAATATGTATCAATCCTGCGTACAAGGCGTGTTCCATACTCCATGGCCAAATCGGTTCCCGGAAGAATGGTCGGCATCTGGATTAAAGGATTAACATTACCTAAGATTCCGGTTTTTAAAGCCAGTAACAGGGTTGCATCAATATCCTCTTTTTCTTCTTCCGGAAATCCAATAACAAAGCTTAATGTAGGAATAATTCCCTGGTTTGCGGTCTCTTTAACCCGTTGAAACAGATCTTTTTGATCAATATTCTTCCGGATAAAAGCCAGGGTTTTTGGGGACCCTGAATCGATACCATAACACATGGATTCGCATCCCGCCTCTTTCATGAGCTCGAGCAGGGAGGCATCTACGGTATCAAGTCTGGATATACAGTACCATGGGGTTTGATTAAGTCCCTCCTCAATTAATTTTAAGCAGAAATTTTTTACGAAATCCTTTTTGGCGGTAAACTGGTCATAAGCTAATAAAAAACATTCCGCCCCAAAGTTGTCACGAAGATTATGCATTTCTCCAACCAGCCGATTGATGGAGAAATTTCTTGGTTTCCGTCTCCAAAGTATCGATTCTGAACAGTAGATACATCGATGTGGACAACCTCTGCCTACCTCGACGATGGCGATGCTTCGCGGCAGATTGCAGGCATTTTTGTACTCTGAAAAAGGTAAGACAGATGAATAATCGGCAAGAGGCAGTTGATCAAGATCAGAAATAAGTTTCCGATCCTTATTCGTGATAACTCTGTCTTTTCTTCGATATGTTACACCTTCAACTCCTTTTTCATAGCCTCCTTTATCATAGGCATCAACTAGTTCCCTGAATGTTATTTCACCCTCCCCTCTGACAATGGAATCGATCCAGGGGTATTTTTCAAGAGTCAACCTGTCAACGAATGATGCATTATGTCCTCCAATAACATTTATGGTCTCTTTCTTTTTTGTTTTAATGCGTTTGGCTATTTGCAAAACAGAAGGATAGGTGGTACATTGAGCAGAAAATCCTACCAGGTCCGGCGTTTCTTTCAGTATAATTTCCGCGCACTGATCATAGATGTTTCTTCCGAATTTCAGTTCATTTTTGCGTATGGAAAGGACAAAATCGATAATTACAACTTCGTGAGCTGTTTTTTTAAAGGAAGTAGCCAGATTGACCAGACCCAATGGCGGTAGGTTGTACATGGATTCCAGAAAGAAAGGAGGAAAAACCAAAACGATCTTCATGGCAAATAGGATAGAGCGCATCCGCCAGCCGGAATAAATATCCGGTGTGAGGTGGAAAGCGACTTTTTTTAAAGTTTGAGTTTTCCTCGGGGAAATCCTCCTCAATCCCCCCTTTTTCAAAAGGGGAAGCATAAGGATGCCCGACCTGCCTGCACCGCGAATGCGGCAGGCAGGCGCAGACAGGACTTATTTATAACTTGATCATCGAGTTATAAACATGATAAGAAAACTCATGATCAAAAGATTTAAGCCAGTATCTTATCTTTGTATATTATTATAATTAATATATATTCACAGATTAAATTAAAATGCAAGAATAAATTTTATGCTGAAAAGATTTCCCGCTGATCGTTTAGGCTGGATGCAGATTTCAATAGTCTAAACATTGAATCGATTCATAAATTCTTGATAATCATTATGCGTGCTGTCATTCAAAGAGTAAAAAAGAGTTCAGTTGTTGTAAACCGTCATATAATCGGAGAAATAGGAAAAGGGCTTCTGGTCCTTGTCGGTATTGCCAAAGATGATAAGACCGGTGATGCCGATTATCTTGCAGACAAAATAATAAATTTGAGAATTTTTGAAGATGAAGCCGGAAAAATGAACAGATCCCTTTTTGAAACAGGTGGTGAAATGCTTGTTGTATCCCAGTTTACTTTGTTAGGTGACTGCCGAAAGGGCAGACGTCCATCATTTTTCGATGCCGCAGAACCGGACAAGGCAAAAGAACTTTACCACTATTTTTCAAAACAGGTCAAAAAAAAAGGGATCCCGGTCAAAACCGGAGAATTTCGTGCTATGATGGATGTATCATTAATAAATGACGGTCCTGTAACTCTGATTATAGAGAGCAAGTAGTCTTTTGCGGCAGATGAAAGTATCATCATTTTTTCAGCATAAAGAAATCTTTTTAAGATTCAAAAGATGGCTTATCTTGCCGGTTTTCTGTTTTTTTATTGTAACTCAGCCGGAAAATATCTATGCAAAATATTTACCGGACTTGAATAATCTTATTGGAGACAATGATGCTTTACTGATTGCAGACCAAAAGGGGAGAATAATTTTTTCCAGAAATGCTGAAAAGCAACTGGTGCCCGCTTCTATTTTGAAAATATTGACTTCTATTGTCGCATTGCATTATTTGGGATCAAAATACAGGTTTGTAACTGAATTTTATCTTGATAAAGATTCAAATCTTAAAGTAAAAGGATATGGTGATCCTCTCCTTACTTCTGAAATTTTAAATGAAATTTCCAAATCTCTTTACTCAAAGCCGAGTATAAGATTGATAAAAATCAATAATATTATTTTAGACAATTCTTATTATAAATCCCCGTTAACTATTCCAGGTGTTTTACAAGGATCTACAGAACCATATGATGCGCCCAACGGAGCCTTGTGTGTTAATTTCAATACTGTTTTTTTCAAAAAAGCAAATGGTTCGTATGTCACTGCTGAAGCTCAGACGCCTCTTCTGCCGTTTGCTGTAAAACGAATAAAAAAGAGATCCGCCGCTGACCGGGCAAGAATTACATTTTTATCTAATAATGATGAAAATGTACTTTATGCAGGACATCTGCTTCAATATTTTTTAAACAAAAACGGTATAATTTCAAGAGGAAATGTAATTGTCGGAAAAGTTCGAAAAAATAATGACAGACTTGTTTACAGATATATTTCCAGTTTTTCATTAGGTCAGATAATTTCCAGACTCCTCAGATATTCCAATAATTTTATGGCCAACCAGATATTTATAGCTTCAGGAGTAAAGGCCTTTACTCCCCCGGGAACCCTTGACAAAGGTGTTTTGGCAGCATCAGATTATGCAAAAACCGTTCTTGACTTAAAGGATTTCTCAATTGTTGAAGGATCCGGCATATCAAGAAAAAACAGGATATCGGCTGCAGGTTTCAGCCGTATTCTCCAGGAGTTTGAACCGTATCACAATCTGATGCGGCAAAATGGCAGAGAGTTTTACAAAACAGGAACCCTGAAAGGTATAAAAACCAGAGCGGGCTATATTGAAAACAGAAAAGGCGAACTGTTTCGATTTGTTGTGCTTATCAATACATCCGGTAAATCAACAAATAAGATAATGTCAAGCATTATATCTCTTCTTGATTCTTATTAGCTCGAATTATTCATAAATTTTTTGATCTGCGCGGTTAGCTGTCAGCTTTTGGATAAAACGGTTCAACATCTTCATTGTTTATCAGAAGGAAAGTTTTTTCTGATTTTAGGAGATCTGTAGTGTAAGACGATGGGTCTTCTCCCATACCTTGAGTTTTCTAAAATTTTTCATCACTATCTCTTTTCAATGCTGACAGCTAACGGCTAACCGCATAGCTTGAACTTTTTAAGAAGTTATAAGGAATCTCCACAAGAGGGAGAAAATATTGTATAAAATATTTTTGATCGGATTTGGCGGTTTTTTTGGAGCTATTTTTAGATACATTATCAGTGGATCGGTTCAGAAATGGGCAAAAAGTATCTATTTTCCATATGGAACACTTGCAGTTAATTTAATCGGCTGCTTTGTTATCGGCTTTCTATCTTGCTTAATGGAAACAAGAGGTTTTTTTTCCGCTGAATTGCGCTCATTAATTTTTATCGGGATATTAGGAGCATTCACTACTTTTTCGACTTTCAGCTATGAAACAATGAATCTTATAAACAATGGTGAAAATCTGCTTGCCGTCGCTAATATGGGAATCCACCTTGTTTTAGGACTGGCGTCGGTCTGGATCGGGCATATTTTAGCTTATCAAATTTGGAGATAAATTGAGTGATCAGCCTTTTAGCGGATAACTATTAGTTTAATGATTACAGAACGTTTTGCCATTTTAAACTTTTACCCACCGGGCGTTATTTCTAATCAACGCAATATTCTGATTTTTCAAAGCTAAAAGCCAACTGTTAAAAGCTAATTGCTTAACTTAATCTGGAGATAAAAATGACACTTCCCGAAGAAGGTTGTCTGCTCCGTATTTTTGTCGGCGAAAGCAGCAGGCACAAAGGCAGACCTTTGTATGAATGGATTGTTCTTATGGCTCGCAAAGAAGGATTAGCCGGAGCAACCGCATGGCGGGGCATGATGGGATTTGGTGCAAACAGTCTGATTCATACAACTAAAATATTATGTCTTTCTAAAGATCTGCCCGTCATTATAGAAATCGTCGATACCCGAAAAAAAATAGAAGCGTTTCTTTCCCTTATCGACGGCGTAATTCAAGAAGGGCTGGCAACCATTGAAAAGGCCCAAGTCTGTTTTTACAGGAGCAGGACAGTAAAAGTGCCTAAAGTGA
>CAZRLQ010000137.1:0-6356 GCA_964600725.1 uncultured Desulfobacterales bacterium | reverse complement strand
CTTTTCGCCCGATCTCTGCGCCTGCCTGTGCGGTGCACCTGTCTGCGCGCGGACATGCACAGGCTGGCGCAGGCAGGTTATGCGAAAAAAATAATCCTTACAAATATCAACTATATGCCCCCGGTTATTTTTTTCGCATGCCTTGATCCCGAACGAAAATCCTCATAAATGGCTAAATATTATTTTGCAAAAGTTGCAGCGCTTTTTGTATGGCCATTGCTTTATTTACCGTTTCCACTCTTTCTCGTTCCGGATCTGAATCAGCTACAATTCCGGCTCCGGCTCTAACCGTCAATTTTCCATTTTCAATACAGGCCGTTCGAATTGTAATAGCCATATCCATATTTCCGTTAAAAGAGATATAACCGACTGCACCGCCGTACGGTCCTCTTGCTGCTTTTTCCAGTTCGGCGATAATCTCCATTGCTCTGACTTTTGGAGCTCCTGAGAGAGTTCCAGCAGGAAAGGTTGCGGCAATAAGGTCCCATGCATCGAAATCAGGACGAAGATCACAGCAGATATTGGAGACCAGATGCATTACATGGGAATAACGTTCAACGATCATCAGGCCGGTCACCTGGACAGTTCCGATTTCAGCCACTCTCCCAAGATCGTTCCGCCCCAGATCAACCAGCATCAAGTGTTCGGCTCGTTCTTTTTCATCGGCAAGAAGTTCGTCTGCCAGATTTCTGTCTTCCTGCTCGTTTTGGCCCCTTGGCCGGGTGCCGGCAATGGGCCGAAGAGTGGCAACGTTATTCTCAAGCCTGACCATTGTTTCAGGTGATGAACCGATCAGGGCGACATCATCAAGATTCAGGAAATAAAGATAAGGAGATGGATTGATATATCGCTGTGCCCTGTAAAGAGTCCATAAATCCGGAGGAGGGGAGCAGGCAAACGGCTGGGAGATCACTGTCTGTATAACATCACCCGCTTTGATATATTCTTTTACCCTTGTTACCATGGATCGGAAGGTTTCAGGTCGCCATGGGGCATTCAATTTGTATCCGGGCTGGCCGGCAGAATTTTTTGGTTCAAGTATCGGCTGATCGATTATTTTCAGCATCGATCTGGTGCGTTCTTCTGCCGACTGGTAAGCTTTTTCGGCATCCTCTTCTTTGTCTAAAAAAGAGACAGCCACTCCTAACAATGTATTTTTGATATTGTCAAAAATAAGAAGTTCATCCGGTATAATAAAATGAGCAAGTGGTATCTCTTTTGGCAAAAGATTCGGTATTGGTTCAAAAAAGGAGACCATTTCATAAGTTAAATAGCCTACCATTCCGCCCCAGAACCTGGGAAGTCCGGGTATTTCGGCAGGACGATATCTGTTCATAAAGTTTCTTAAAATTACAAGCGGTCTGTTGTCATGCGGAATCTGTCTGGCTGCTTTGCTGTTTTCCCTGATATCCACGAAATCCGGATATATCCGAATATGACAGCGGGGAGAGGTGCCTATAAAACTGTATCGCCCCCATCGCTCTCCGCCTTCGACACTTTCAAACAAGAATATGGAATTCTTATTATCAAGTATCTTCCTTAAGAGTGAAACAGGGGTTTCCGTATCTGCCAAAATCTCGGTACAAAAAGGGATTACGTTGTTTTGTTCGGCTAATCGGAGAAATTGCTCCTGGGTTGGAAATTGTCTTATAAACATAAATATTTCCTTGTTTTTTTGGCATCCTTCATAAATACTACAAAAATAGTTTACACTTTTAACGGTTCTCGCTTTCCCGTTATGGGTTCCCACGCTGGAGCATGGGAACCGGGCGAAAAGCAACATCAAAAGTGTAAACCAAGTTTGAAGGATGCCTTTTTTTGTTGAAAAGGCGGGTTGAAAGTAAAGGCTTTGCCTGGCGTATGTCTCTCTCCCATATGAATCTTTACTTTTTTCTTTATCTTTGACCTTTAGGTGACTCTTTTTTCTCCTATCTTCTGATTGGAATAGTGAAAAAAGAATGATAAAATAAAAAAGGCCGTGAAAAATTCCACGGCCTTTTCAAATCATGAGCAAAAAACCGCGGACATTGGTTCTGCCTGCGGTCTTGACATTTATTCTATATTTAAATTTATGGTTCAGATAAATGAAACAGCATCGGCAGATCCAGAATAAAAATCCGCCACCACCAATATTTAAGATTTGTATTTTTCATAAGTTTCCGATAAACGTAGAATCTACAGCTTAAAAAATAAGAATCTTGATGGATTGATAAACTTTTGATTCAAATTTTGCTAAATTTTATATCCCTGAAAATTTTTGTCAAGCTTTTTATTATTTTATCTAAGAGATATGTGATTTAGACATTGATGCTTAAAAGATTGGCGCATATCTTTAAGAAGAAAATCACTCAATAGCGGAGGTGGTTATGAAAGAAGCGTTGTTCTATCGGCTTGAAAAAGAAAACCAGGTTGTTTGTGGTCTCTGTAATCATCACTGTCACATCAAAGATGGCAAAAGAGGTATTTGCGGTGTCAGGGAAAACAGAAATGGTAAATTGTACAGTCTTGTCTATGGCAAAATAGTTTCGGAAGGTGTCGATCCTATCGAGAAAAAGCCTCTGTTTCATCTCCTGCCGGGTTCCAGGTCATATTCGATTTCAACGGTAGGCTGTAATTTCCAATGTCTGCATTGCCAGAACTATCAGATTTCCCAGTATCCTCAAATGCATGAACAAGCTATCGTGGGAGAGGACAGGAGTGCGGAAGATATTGTCAGCAGGGCTGAGAAAACAGGATGTCTCAGTATCAGCTACACCTATGTGGAGCCAACGATATTTTATGAGTTTGCCTATGACTGCGCGGTTGCGGCCCATGAGCGCGGTATTAAAAATACCTTTGTCAGTAACGGCTACATGGCTCCGGAGGTAACACGCCACCTGGCGCCGGTTCTGGATGGTATTAATATTGATATAAAAGCCTTTACAGAAGATTTCTATCATAAAGTCTGCAAAGCGCGGCTCGCTCCGGTTCTGGATAATGTTCGACTCATGCATGAACTCGGTGTTTGGGTTGAGGTAACCACCTTAATTATTCCGGGCTTGAATGACTCGGAAAAGGAGTTTAGAGAAATCGCCCGTTTTATCAAGAGCGTTGATCCAGCCATGCCGTGGCATGTTACAGCATTTTATCCGACTTATAAAATGACGGATCGTAAGTCCACACAGGTTTCGAGCCTGCGGCTGGCCAGGGATATTGGTCTGGACGAAGGTCTGCGCTTTGTTTATGAAGGAAATATACCCGGCGAAGGAGGAGAGAACACCTATTGTCCCGGATGCGGCAGTGAAATCATCAAACGGTACGGCTACCTTATCAGGGATAATAAGCTAAAAAACGGTCATTGTACAGTATGCCGGAAAAAAATTGAAGGGATATGGGATTAGCCCGCAGCAATAACGGATAACCAGCCGTTAATCGTACCAGGATAAATTCAGATCGTCGGGATTAGGCGTAAACTCGTGAAGTCCGATGCGGAATAGAGTACCAATGGCCGGAGCAGTACGCACCTGCCGGAAAAGCGGGGAAGTTTTGCCCATGCGACCCGCCGAAGGTAAGATGAAACCAGGCATAACGTTTTTCCGGCAGGAGTTAGGGGAGATACAGAGAAATAACAAACCGTATCAATGGAAATTCAGGGGAAATTCAGGGAATTGCGGAGCAGGCGGTCTGTGATTCGGAGAGAATGTTTAGCGGTCTGAAGAACGGGCGAGAACTCGTTCGGGAAGATCAGAATGCCGGCGGAAAACAATCCTGTCATGCTGTTCATATCTCTTGCCCATCGGATTGATTCCTCACTGTTAAGAGATTCGTTCCTCAATTATTGACCGAGCGTGTATCCGGCTAAAAGACTTCCCTTCCAGTAACTGTTAGCCGGATTTGAGAAATAAGTCTTGAACAACTGAAGGCTTTCACTTCGCAATATCCTGGGTATAATTGAAATTCTTCGATTATTATACAATGGTGTAAGTCTGCTCAAGTCACACTTAGTTCCACCTCCCATAACATCTTCATAGGCGTAAACGATTTTGTCAATACCGCTTAACAGTATCGCTCCCAGGCACATAAGGCATGGTTCCAATGTGCAAAAGAGGGTTATCCTGGATCTCTTTATATCTGCGTCAAGATTGTCCAGGTTTCTCAGAGCGATTATCTCGGCATGATCAATTTCATTTAATGAATTTTTTGTGGTGCCTCTTCTGGAGCCTTTGGCAATGACTCTGTTTTCATATACCAAAACGCACCCTACTGGAAATTCACCGGCGGATAATGCTTTTTCAGCTAACATAAGCGCCTTTTTCATAAATAGTTTATAATCATTTATTATCATTTTTCCGGGATAGTCTAATTTGTTGTCCGCTTTGGAAATCAGCAAGCTATATCGGGCAGGGCAAGTTTTTCTCTACTGCCTTTGATCTGAACAGCTTCTTAATGCCAGAACTCAAAAAAATGATGAACCGGACCGCTTCCTTTACCGATCAGGTATGCCGAACCTTTCCTGATTGCCTTGCTTATATATATTTTTGCTTTTTCCGCTGCCGCCTCTATACTATTTCCTTTTGCCAGAAATGATGCCAAGGCGGATGACAGAGTGCATCCTGTACCGTGATTGTTGCGGGTTTTAATCCGTTTTTCCTTGAACGTGACAAATTTGTCTTGATCATCGATATAAAGAACATCGATACTCTCTTTATTTTCCAGATGTCCGCCTTTTATAAAAATGCCTTTACTGCCGTATTGTGCCAATACCCTGGCGGCTTTATACATTTCATCGAGACAGAGGATTTTTTTGCCTGTAAGGGCGCTGGTTTCAGGAATGTTGGGCGTAACAACGTCAACCAGCGGCATCAGATGCTTCTTTAAGGCATCGACGGCCTTGCTTTTCATGAGACTGTCTCCGCTTTGAGCCGCCATTACAGGATCGAGTACAATCTTTGTTGCTTTAAATTTTTTCAACATGCTTGCAACCGATTCAATCAGTTCAGCCGAATAAAGCATTCCGATTTTTACGGCATCAACATCGATATCTGTAAATACAGCTTCCATCTGTTTTTCTACAAATGAGGGGGGAATCGGATAGATTCCCCTTACTCCGACTGTGTTTTGGGCTGTAAGCGCTGTGATTACAGACATGCCGTAACAGCCTAAAGCTGAAAAGGTTTTCAAATCAGCCTGGATACCTGCACCACCGCTGCTGTCCGATCCTGCAATGGTAAGAAGTTTATAATATCTTTTTTTTGATTTTCGGTTCAAAGTTTCATTGGGGTTCATTTATGTCATTATCCTTGAAATGATCCCAGCCAGAGGAGCTTAGCGGTCTGGTTCCGCCATCTGGTAAAATCAGGTCCACCCTTTCAGATTCGGTTATCCGTCCGATGGGATAAATTTTTCTGTTAAATTTTTTTTGAAATTTTTCGGCTACTTCATCCGAATAGGCCGGTGAGACTGTAAACAATAATTTATAGTCTTCACCGCCGGAAAGCGCAAATTCTATTGAATTAAAACCAAATCGGGAACAAAAAAATTCCAGGTGCTTTGAAACAGGTATTTTCTCAGCATAAATCTTGGCGCCTCTGCGGCTTTGACAAAGGATATGGTAAAGGTCGGAGCTTAACCCGTCGCTGATATCTATAGCTGAATGCACTCTCTTCATCTGCGCTAAAAAACGGCCTTCTTCGAGCTGAGGTTCGGGAAGGAGGTGTGCTTTGCGCAATCTTTTTAATTCCGTGGAATTCACCGCAATATTGTTAAGTATAAGATTTAAACCTGCCCGGCTGTCACCCAAGAAGCCGGCGGAGTAGATAACATCTCCTGGTTTTGCACCGTCCCGTTTCATTATTTCATCTTTTGGAACAGATCCTACCACGGAAATATTGATAATCAAATCATTTTTGGAACCCGTAGTATCCCCGCCAAGAATATTGACCTTGAATTTTTTAGCCAGAGTTTTAATCCCAAGGTAAAAATCTTCAAGATAATCCATTGAGCAGTCTTCAGGGATGGCAAGGCATACAAATGCTTCCCCTGCGGTTCCGCCCATGGCGGCTATATCGCTGAGATTTACTGCCAAAGATTTGTACCCTAGATTAAATCCGGAAACAGATTCTTTTAAAAAATGAATCCGTTCAACCAGCATATCTGTTGTTACAAGTGTCAGTGTGTCGGAATCCTGATAAAAAGCCGCTGCATCATCACCAATGGCCTTGACGACATGATCCGGCCGAACCAGACAATCGCTGCTGATTTTCTTTATAAATTCAAATTCTCCTATCTGTTTCAATTTCATTTTTTTCTTACATGTGATATAAAACCTAAATCCTGCAAGCGCCGGGTTTGCCGAAGACCTGCCTGCGGCAGGCAGG
>CAZRLQ010000136.1:0-6373 GCA_964600725.1 uncultured Desulfobacterales bacterium | reverse complement strand
GAATTCATTAGGCATAAAATGGAAATTCCTATACTATTAAATTATACATCTAAAAATCAGCGAAAGGAGGGTTATTTAATACGTTTGAAAACAATACATGAATTACAGCCGCCAAAGCCAAAGGAATTTTTCAACAAATAGGTTTGTTCAAAGTTTCGGACGGCTTCAGTCCGACAATCAATCTTTATTTTTGGATCTGGAGTGTAATTGA
Organism: uncultured Desulfobacterales bacterium; assembly: GCA_964600725.1. Taxonomy (GTDB): domain Bacteria; phylum Desulfobacterota; class Desulfobacteria; order Desulfobacterales; family CAZRLQ01; genus CAZRLQ01. Next base: position 6,162 of record CAZRLQ010000136.1, on the reverse strand, counting down.
TTGTCGGAAGCAGACTGTTTTTCATCATCCCTTCAATGGCAAAAATTGATTCAATGGCACTTGATGCGCCCATTGCGTGACCTATAAGGGATTTATTGGCCGTAACCGGCGGCATATCATCTTGAAAAATATCTTTAAGCGCATCGAATTCAACCTTGTCACCGATTTTGGTGGATGCGGCATGTGCATTTATTGCATCGATATCCTTAGGAGTTATACCCGCATTTTCAATGGATTCGGCGATACATCTTTTGACGGTCCCAAGATTGGGGGCTACAAAATGGTGGGCATCTGAAGTCATGCTCCAGCCTGCTATTTCAATATTATATTTCAATCCGTTCAAATCGGCAAATTCTTTGGTTGTGATAATGATACAGCCGGCTCCTTCCGATACGATAAATCCTCTTCTGTGAAGTGAAAACGGACAACTGGCTTTGGCCGCCGGTTTTTCAGGCAGCCCAGGTTTGGGCGTGTATGCTCCGTTCATCGCTGCAAAGCCTGCGACTACAGGTTCAATCAATGCAAAATCTACAGCACCGCATATGGCGATATCAGCCTTTCCCTGAGCTAAAAACATTGTTCCGATAATAATTGAAGTTACACCTGTAGCACAGGCTGTAACAGTTGAGGTAATCGGCCCTGTGGCCTTTGTTAAGACCGAAATCTTTCCTCCGATCATATTTATACAGGAATTGGGATTTGTAAAAGGATGCGGCAATCTGTTTTCTGAAATTATTCGTCTGTCGGCATTGAGAAGGGCATCCTGACCACCGACTGCCGAGCTGAAAGTGACAGCGACTCTTGGCGACAAATCCGGGGTTATAATTATTTTGCTTTTTTCAACGGCTCTGTATGCGACCAGCATTCCATATTTAAAAATCGGAGATGTCCAGTGCGCCATTTTGCGAGGCTTTAAAAAAGGATAGGGAGCTGTATCAAAATCATCGACCTGCCCGGCTATACGGATTGGAAAGTCTTCGCGTACAGGAAAACGGGTCAGTTTGCCGATTCCGCTTTCACCTTTTTCTGCGCGGATCCACTGGGATTCCATTTCCGTTCCCAATGGTGAGACAACATCATATCCTACGACTACCGCTTTTCTGGAATTCATGTTTCGGACTCTCGACCCTTTTCCTCTAAGAGGATGCCGGCAGAACTCACCATGGAATAAACCGGTAAAGCTTGGCAAACATTTCATAAATTTCAATCCAGTTTCTAAGGTCTTGGCCGGAGTTCATGTGAGCCCTTTTATTTACCATTACCCAGCTCATATGTGCTGCACCATCTTTACATGTTGAACAATCTCTTGTCGCAGAAGTACAGCATCTGTGCATTGTTTTAAGATCAGATGCCCAGCGGATAAAACCTATCAGCCGCTTTGGAGAAGGTCTCCTATTATCCAGCGGTTCGGTTACAGAAGGACATTCCTTCCACCCAAAGGACCGGCCAAGCATTTTACCGGTTGTAATTATTTCATGGTAGTATTTGGAAGATATAAAAATATCCGGATATTTATCAAGCATATCATCCATTTCCAGGCGGATATCATCAAGCTTAGCCCGGTCCCAAAAAAAGCCGTCGATATTTTCATCATTGGAAAAAAGCTGCATATGAATCTTTAAACCGACGTCTTTTATTTTTTTTATGATCTTTTCAGTTCTTCCTATCTGTCCGGGTGTAATGGTATAAAGATAATAGACATTAGGATCGCCTTCATAATTTTTACTGGAAACGGCAAAAGTATCTTTGCCCCTTAGAATCTTTTCATCTTCTTCATCGCCCCATAATGAGATTCCAACCAGCATATCGGGAAATCTATCTCTCGGCACTTTGATAAGGCCGTTACTTGCACACATTGTGGGCATACGTCTATAAAATGCCTCCACCCTGTCAAGGCAGAGTGTAGGCTCTCCACCGATCAGTATGGCGAGATTAACACCCCTTTCTTTTTCCCTCTCAATAAATCTTTCCCATTTTTTGATACTCATCTCTTCTTTTGCGACTTTATGTTCGTTTGAAGAAAAAAAGAAACAGCCGCTGCAGCGTAAATTACATCTGTTTGTTACATCATAAATGGAACTTCGAATATTTAGTCTGGAAATTAATCTGTATCGTTTATACCATTTTTCATCAAGTAATGAACTGACGGTTTTCATTTATCAACTCCTGGGCACCTCCCGTTTCTCATTAACAAATTAATAACCGCTTGCGGGAGGCAGGGACAGATTTTTTGTATCTTCAGGATTAGATCGCGTTTTATCTAAGAGGCTGTTTTAAAACTGATGAAGCGGTTTAAATTATCGCAAATTTTCGGCAAACAGACTTTTGGAGCCGGTTTGTTTACTTAGAAAAAACTTTACGGCCAGGTGGTGCAACCAGATCGTAACATAAATTTTTACCTTTTTTATATCTCATGACCCATACGGCAAGATAGGTATCAACATAGTCGAGCCATGCCTTAAATGTATCGGGATCGGCTGCATGGCGAAACATTCTTGCAGTTACAACCGCACTGCCTGCTGCATAATGCCTGCAATCAGTGCAGTCCGTATCGGGAACACAGCAGGAAGCACTTCTGTCCCAGGTCAGATCGGTTCGATACTGCCTGAATGAACGGCCAAGACCAATATTTTTAGATGGGTTCATTCTTGGATAAGAACAGGAATAAAGGTCATGAAGCCCGTATCTGTGAGTATGGGCAACTGCATTGTAGGGGGAAAAAAGCAGGTGATCAGGAAATTTTTCAAGAAGATCCATCATAACATTTCTGGTTTTAAGAAGAGACTCTTCATTGTGATGCAATTTTCCCCTATATCCTACCGGCGCCGAAAACATGTTGAAAGTCGCCATGCAATCATTTTTTGCAAGAATTTCCATTACCTCATAAACTTCGTCAATATTATGACGATTGAAAGTGTAAACAAATACCGCTCTCGGGTCACCACTATAATTATCTATTTGCCTGATCAGCATATTTTTTGCGCATCGAATTTTCAGACTTGTTTCATCATTTCCCCAAACGGAAATATGTATTTTGTATCCGATCGATTCAGGTATATTTTTTAAGCCATTGGAAGCGATACTGCCAAGAGGTATTTCCTGATAGCATGCGCTGCAAAGCTCCGGCACCATAGATGGTTCGGCCCCGGCAAGAACAACGTAGGTGATCCCTCTTTGCCTCTCTTTCTGCATCAGCTTAAGCCATGACCCCGGATCTCTGTTTTCATCGGCAAACTGTTTAACTCCCTGGTAATAATAACAACCTTCACATCTAATATTGCATCGGCTGGTCATATCATAAGTTGATTCACGCAGAAAAAAATATTTTCTGACTTTCTCCCATCTCCTTTTAATTTGAGGATTTGAGATAATATCTGAAAATTTCCAGATTTTTTCGGATTTGTCCCGATAAATATCTTGCTTCTCTTTTATTGCACCCATTTCAAATCCTCCAGCATTCTATCCCCTTTTGCCGGCAGCATAAAAAATCAAGTCTCCAGGTATTCATATTACGGATCAGCAGCCCCCGAAGGTGTCAAATGCTATGAGTTATGAGTTGTTGAAATCCAAACTCACCACTAATCCGTGATGAACACCTAATCGCTAATACCTGATGGCATAAGTTCAATTAGTGTATGTTTAATAAATAGAATCTCCACAATAATCCGCTATGATCCAGTAATTATTGCCGGCAGCCGTTGGGCAACCGTTGAATTTTTCCGCATCCCTATAATCTTTGTTCAATATATTCCGCTATCAGACGAATATTGAGCAGTTTTTGATAATCATCTTCATCAATTCTTATTCCATATTCATCCTGAAGAACAAGAACTATTGTCGCAAGATCCATACTGTCGATACCCAGTTCATCCACCAGGTCGATTTCAGGCTCAAATGTTTCAGGCGTAACGTCTTCAAGTTTGAGCTCATGGATAATTATCTCCGCAACACGAAGAATAATCTTGTTTTTATCAATTCCAACCAGCATTTTTCTACCTCATTAAAAATAGAATAAATAGTCGCTTTTTATAAAAATATCGCTATCTCAAAATCCGTTTGAGAATCATTTCTTTCTCACGGTCAAAGCTGTCTGTCACGTGAAAAGGCACAATCCGCAGGCAGGCGCTGAAACCAGGCAGGATCACAGGTTCTCAAACAGATTATGATGAGGCTGTTATTCATCAGCGGCGTTATCCGTTATCATTATGCCCTTGCAGGCTACTTTTTCTCCGATCATTACATTAAAATAATATGTTTTGGGATTTTTTTCATCAGAAGTCGCAACTATTTTAAGATTGTCGTTCGGTCTTATAACCTGTTTAAATCTTACTTTTTTAATACAAGAAATTTTCAAGCTGCTATCGTCAAACTCTCTTATAGAGTTAAAAACCATCTCCAGAAGGGCTATCCCGGGAAGTATCGGTTCATTGTGAAAATGACCGGAAAACCAGGGTGATTCAGGATGTATGCTGACTTTTGCAATAATTTCATTTGAAGAAGATTGTTTAAGATTTTTTAACAAATACCACTTCCTGGATGCAGCAAATTTAAAATCAAAAGTTTATGCCGGTTAGGTGATTGAACCGCGAGTTTTCAGCAATTTCTAATTCAGCCGGCCTTCTGGTTCTGTTTAAATCGAACAGGTCTTTTGGATGAAATCAAATATTCCCAAAGAGGGCCGAAATATCCTCTGGCATACATTTTTGAAAGTATTTTGCCGGTATTATCTCCACCTGAACCAATGATCCAATTCATTTTTCCCTTTGCATGTTTTTTTATGCGCCGAACGATCTCTTTACTGCTGATTGAATCAGAACGGTAGAAAACAGGTTTTAATAAATTTTGAAATTTCGATATCTGTCCTTCTTTAACCGCAATATCATAAAGAGCTGTATTAGGATAGATGCGCATACCACAAAAAAAAACAATACAGTCTCATCAAGTCTGTCAGCATTTAAAAGGGTTTCATTTAGCGAATCATTATTTTCACCTGGCCCCCCCATAAGAAAATAGTGCGCAACATACAACCCTGCACGATTTGCGGATTTGTGAGCGTTAAAAACATGATCTGCCTTAAATGGCTTTCCATATGATGCCAGTACACTGTTTGATAAAGATTCCGTGCCGAACTCCACATGCGTAAGTCCTGCATCCGACATCAGTTGATAATAATCCTCAGGTGGATTGGTCGGCGCAAAAAAAGCTCCCCAGGGGATGGACAGGCCGGCATTAATAAAAGCGCGCGCAACTTCCATGCTATGCCGTAAATCAGAGTTAAAGACCGAATCGGTGACAAACAAAAATTTGGCACCTGCCCGCTGGAGTCTTAATGCTGTATCTGCTACTTCCCTGGGAGGGATGAGCCGCAGGTTTCTGCCTTCAATATGAGGATAAGTGCAGTAGATACATCTAAAATTACATCCCCTCTTTGTCTGAAGATTCAGTATTCCGCCATTTTTAAGGTAAAATTGAAGATAAGAACTATTTGCATCAAAATTTCTTCTAAATGAATTTTCCAAAGGGGAAGGAACAGGTTTGTCAGTTTTCCTGGTAATCACACCTGAGATACTTGAAACATCCTTTTTATTTTCAATTGCTTTGAGAAGTAGAGCTAATTTTTCTCCTTCACCTATTATTCCATAATCAGCTTTCAATGTCTCCATGATTTCAGCAGGAAATATGGTAAATCCGCTTCCCCCCAAAATCAGCGGAGCCCTGGAAACATCCCGAATGGTCTCTACGATCTTAAGACAATTTCCGATAAAATCTTTTGAATCGGTTGTATCAGTATTATCGACATTGCGCAGTGAAATTCCGATTATATCAGGTGAGAAACAGTTTATCAGTCTTTTTAATGAATCATCATCTTTGAGCTGATTCATATCAGCTATTTCAACCTGATGATCCGCTTTAATTGCATCTGCCACATAATCAAGCCCCAGAGGATATACAGGATAAGGATCGGTAAGTCTGTTTTCAGAAATAAGCAATACTTTCATAATTTTGATTATCTCTAAATTAAGCGATTTTTGACAAATGGGAATCAGTGTTTGCACTGACTTGTAAAATATCAAAATTTCGCATAATTATAGAAGTCCCTAACAAGATCAAGTGGAAATTAGTTCGTCATTCTTCCGGCATCGACCGATGGCCGGTTATAAA
>CAZRLQ010000135.1:3059-6378 GCA_964600725.1 uncultured Desulfobacterales bacterium | reverse complement strand
AAAAATGGCTAAAGTCGAGTTACATAAACGGCTGCCAATTTAAGGCGGGACAGCTTGTAAATTCAGATGATCAGCAAGTCCTTGAATTTATTAAGAAAAAATGGAAATCCCTATGCGTTGAATTTTTCTTGAGTGTAAAATTACCCGTAGAACCAAAATAACGGAAAGTATTCCATAAGCGCTAAGGGAGTTCCCTTAGATCAGGATATTTACATGAATTCTTTTTCAGTTTTTAGGCGCATGGCTCTCTTTTTTTCTGCAGCCGCCATACTCTTTTTCTGCGGCTGCGGTGACATCAGAGAACTGCCTATTGACAGAATCAAAAAGCATCTTAAAGATTCTCCGACCTATTCAATAATTTTAGAGGATATGAAAGAGGAAGGTAATTTTTCCAAACAGTATTTCCATAAATACCGTGTTATACAGATGGATGAAGGGTGGACAACTGACTGGTTTAAGGTTCCCAAAGACTATTATCACATGAATGAAAAATTTATGGGCATGACGCTCTTTGCAAAAAAAGATGGGGAAGATATAAAAGGAGCGGCTCCTCCTGGTTATGCTTATGTCGGAGATACCCGTTACGGTCATTGGAGAAACGACAGCAGCGGAAGGTCGTTTTGGGAATTTTATGGTAAATACCGGCTTCTCGCTGATTTTTTCGGAGGCTGGTACCGGCCGGTCTACAGAAATGACTACGATACCTATAGAAATTACAGGGCAAGACATACTCCTTATTTTGGCTCAAGAAATCAATTCGGAACAGACGGTTCACTGGTTAAATCGAATAAACCCGATTTTTACGCCAGGCACATGCGAAAAGAAAGAATCAAAAGGGAATCGTTCAGCAGCAAGGTTTCACAGAGGATAGGACGCACCAGGACGAGTTTTCGCTCAAGAGCGGGCGGCAGGGGGAAATAACAGATGATTATCGATAATATTCTTACAGCCGTTATTCTGATAATATTATTTTATATTATTTTTTTTATTGGAAAAGTGATCAATGATCTGCTTCACCGGAATTACAATCTTACCGAAGAACTTGTTGAAAAAGACAATCCCGCCATAGCGCTTGCAACTGCAGGCTACTATCTTGGACTGATTTTGTGTATCGGAGGAGCACTCGCAGGTCCAAGCCACGGCATTTTGGAAGATATCATCGACCTTTTCGTTTATGGTCTTTTGGGAATCATTCTTCTTAATTTATCCTGGTTTATCTGTGACAAACTGATTCTGTATAAGTTTAAAACAGCCGATGAACTTATAAGAGATCAGAATCAGGGAACAGGTGCTGTATCATTTGCAGCAAGTATCGCTTCAGGGCTTGTCATTTTCGGTTCAATATCCGGTGAGGGGGGCAATATCTGGACAGCAGTCGCCTTCTGGACCATGGGGCAGATTCTGCTGATTTTGGCTGGACTGATATATAATTTTATCACTCCTTATGACATACACAAAGAAATTGAAAATGATAATGTGGCAGCCGGTGTAAGCTTTGCAGGAGCGCTGATTGCCATGGGAATTATTGTAGGTCTTGCCGCTGAAGGGGATTTCGACTCATGGTCGGAAGATTTCTCTAAATTTGTCTATATTTCCATTTCAGGGCTCGTTATTCTTCCCTTTATACGGATGCTTACAGATAAGGTTCTGCTGCCCGGCGTCAGGCTTTCCGATGAGATAGCAGAGCAGGAAAAGCCCAATCTTGGAGCAGCTTATATTGAAGCCTTTTCGTATATTACAGCCGGCCTTGTTATCTACTGGTGTGTATAAATTGCGCAATGCCGGCCTAAGCCTTAAAATATCCGTCATTGCAACAGGCTGCGCAGGAATTGTTGCTGAGTTTGTGCTTTCCACAATAGCGACCTATCTGGTCGGCAGACCTGTCTTCCAATGGACTATCGTAATGTCCCTTATGCTTTTTGCGATGGGACTTGGAAGCCGTATAAGCAGGCTGTTTTACTACAGGCTGCTGGACACTTTCATCCTCGTTGAATTCTCTCTTTCTGTTTTATGTGCAATCTCAGCCGAATTACCTTATGGGCTGGCCGCTTATACAAAATATACAGGTATTATCATCTACACCCAGGCCATCTTGATTGGAATCCTTATCGGTCTTGAGATTCCCCTTGTTATACGTATAAACCAGGACTATGAAGAGCTTCGGACAAATATTTCCGGTATTATGGAAAATGATTATTACGGAGCCCTTGTCGGCGGACTGGCATTTGCATTTATTGCACTTCCTTACCTGGGACTTACTTATACCCCTATTCTTCTTGGAACCATAAATTATCTGGTCGCTTCTTTAATATTGTTCAGATTCTTTTCACTTATGAAAAGAAAACGGCTGCTTGCATCCCTTTTTGTTCTAATATCATTATTTCTTGGCATTTTTACCATATTTGCAAAACCGATCATCCGTTATGGAGAACAGAGCAAGTATTACGACAAAGTCATATACTCAAAACAGACAAAATACCAGAAAATAGTCATAACACGCTGGAAGAACAATTACTGGCTTTATATCAACGGCCAGGAGCAGTTTTCCACATTTGATGAAGAAAGATATCATGAACCCCTTGTCCATCCTGCCATGAAACTTTCGCCAGATGTCAGCCGGGTTCTGATTATCGGAGGCGGCGATGGACTGGCTTTGCGCGAAGTATTAAAATATAATGATGTAAAATCCGTCAGGCTTGTGGATATGGATCCTGTAATGACGGATTTATCCAAAAAGCATCCCGCACTTCTCTCCGTAAACAGAGGTTCAATGCTAAGTCCCAAAGTAAGGATAATCAATGAAGATGCGGCAAAATTTATAAAAAAAGATTCGCGCCTTTACGGAGTGATAATTATCGACTTGCCTGACCCGGATTCAATAGACTTGATGCATGTCTATTCGGAAAGTTTTTATCATGTTCTTAAACGTCATCTCGTCAGAGGAGGTGTTATGGTAACTCAGGCTACCAGCCCGTACTTTTCAAGAGAGGCATTTATATCTATTTTTAAAACAATAAAGAAAGCCGGGTTTCAGGTTCTTCCATATCATAACCATGTGCCGACAATGGGTGAATGGGGATGGTTACTTGGCGTAAAAAAAGAAGACATTAAAAACATGGATCTTAAAAAGCTTCTTATCGCACAGGATTTTGATGACATAAAAACCCGGTTTTTAAATAAAGATGCGATGATTTCAATGGTGAACTTTGGAAAAGGTCTGTTTGAGAAAGAAATGACGGCTAACATAAAAGTAAACAGCGAAATAAATCCGGTTCTCTATCACTATTATCTTAAAGGATCGTGGGATGTGTATTAATTG
>CAZRLQ010000135.1:0-2959 GCA_964600725.1 uncultured Desulfobacterales bacterium | reverse complement strand
CTGTTGGCTATACTGATTACCACACTAATCCGTGATGAACCTTAGTTGTGAATTGCGGCAATCCTTATTAACCATGAGCAAGAAATTATAATAATATGTCTGACAACGAAATAAAAAAGGATCCGAATTTTCTTATTGTAGATGACCACATTATCAATCTCACCCTGTTGGGAAAGATATTGAAAAGAAATGGGTATAAGAGCATCTACACAGCCAAAAATTTTGAAGATGCTCTTAGACTAATTAAAAAAATGCCTATTGATTTTATTATTGCTGACTGGCATATGCCTGGAAAGAGCGGTATCGATCTGCTGAAGACCATAAGAAATGATACAAAGTATCAACATATTCCATTTTAATGGTAACTGGAGAGGCTGAAAAAGAACAGGTGCTGCATGCTGTAGAAGAAGGCGTGGACGGATATCAAATAAAACCTTATTCGGAAGAACGTATAATAAATAATATCAAACAGATATTACATGCCAAATCGCTTTCTGATTCAACATAGCAGAAGGCGCGGAAATAATTTTCTTTTAGCCTGAACAAAAAGACGATTATCCCTCCATTTTTTCCGTCTGAAAAACAGACCAGATCAACAAGGTCTCAAATAATGACCATGAACTTTAAATATCCGCTGATTATTTTCCTGATATTTATCTGTCTTGTAACAGGCGCCCCAGATCAGCCTGAAGCCGGAATCGTTACAGACAGACTTGGACGAAAAGTTTATATGCCGGCTGATCCAAAGAGGGTTATTGCGCTGGCGCCAAGTGTTACGGAAATTATTTTTGCATTAAAACAGGAAAAACGTCTAAAAGGTGTGACCCGGTTTAGCGATTTCCCTGAAGAAGCTGCAAAATATCCAAAGGTGGGCTCCTATGTACATCTTGATTTGGAAAAAATTGTTTCTTTAAAACCGGATTGCTGCATTGCTATTAAAGATGGAAACCCAAAAAAAGTGATAGATAAACTGGAGAGTTTAAAGATACCTGTTTATGCCGTTGATCCAAGAAGTCTTGATTCGGTGATGGAAACGTTTCTTGAAATAGGAATGCTTCTGGATGCTGAAAAAAAAGCAAAAAATCTGGTTCAAAGCATGCGGTCAAGGATTGAAAATGTAAAATCCAGGGTTGCAAAATCATTAAAACGGCCCAGGGTTTTTTTTCAGATAGGTATTTCCCCGACTGTTTCCGCAGGAACAGACACCTTTATTCATCAATTGATCATCCTTGCCGGAGGAGAAAACCTTGCAAAAGGTCCCAGACCCTACCCAAGATATTCTCAAGAGCAGGTTCTGGCTTTCTCGCCGGAGGTTTTTATTATTACATCCATGGCAAGGGGCAAGATTTTTGAGAACGTTAAAGCTAAGTGGAGCAGGTGGTCAGATATGCCGGCGGTGAAAAACAACCGAATTTATATTGTTGACTCCAATCTTTTCGATCGTCCGACACCAAGGCTGGTCGATGGACTTGAACTGCTGGCAAGACTGATTCATCCTGAACTGTTTCAAGAGGAAGCTCCCTGACAAGAAATAGTGGTTCGCCGGGAAATGAAATGCCGGTCGTTGTAATTGCAGCCATGATAGGATCACCTCTTTTTTATGTAACTTTTCAATAAGTTCGGGCACCTTATGCTTGACTTTGGCCATTTTTGAAGCCCGGCCAAACAGCTTAAGGGCTCGGATGATCTTCTACCTTTCCGGAATTCCAAATTTTTCGATCGGCGCACAGGGATTTTTGGTGCGGAAATTAGGGCATAGCCTCTTGTATGGCATATTTACATATCTTCTCTGGATGAGTGTTCTATGGCTTAAAAACAAGCAAACTGTAAAATTTCTTTTTTGTTTTTTAATTTTACTGACCACTGCAGTATCAGATGAATTTCGCCAGGCTTTTGTCCCCGGCCGTTGCGGTAATATTAACGGTGTATTATTTGATCTTTTCGGTGGATTAACTGTCTTTTTATTTTTTAGGACGCGCTCACATATTAGAAAAATACAACCTTAATGATACCGTTAATAAGTACCTCTGGGCAAATGTTTTTGTATATAGATTTTTGCCAAGACATTAGGAAAATCCCCTCAATCCCCCTTTTTCAAAGGGGAAAAGCGCATAAGGCGCCCGAACTTTTTGAGAAGTTACCAGGTTTTATTCTGACACTCCGATTTTTATGGTATTCATTGATAGAACAAAATTATCGTTCCGTTAATATCCGATTGATTGAAAAATTCGGTGTCCTTCAAACCTGGTTCACACTTTTACCTGTCTGCTGTAAGCAGGGATGCTGCTTTTCGCCTGGTTCCCGCACTCTTTGCGTGGGAACGAGAAAGCTAAAACCGTTATATATGAGTTTTGGCAATACATCTGATGAGAAAGTAAAAAAGTACGGTGATAATTTATGGAATATAAAAATGAACCAGCCTTTATTAACAGGCAGGAAGAGATCAGTTATTTAAAGACATGGATAGAAGAGCGGCCTAATCAAATACTGTTTTTTTTCGGTCCAAAATCCAGTGGTAAAACCACGCTTATATATAAATTTGTTGAGGGTTTTCTTGGTGATGAAAGCAAGTTCTCGGTCAAATTTTTTAACCTGCGCAAAGTTTTAATTGTTAATTATGAAAATTTTCTACAGCGCTTTTTTACCCTGGAAGATCCCCGGGAAAAGGATTCCACCCAGACCCGGCAGTACAATTTAAAGGTTTTTAAGCTGACCGTCAAGATGCAGCAAAAAATTAAAGACAGGCAGTTGGATCCCTTTGATGTCATGGAAGCTGAGCTTAAAGAGTTAAATTCAAAAGAGATTAAGCCGGTGATTATAATTGACGAGCTGCAGGCGCTGGATTTTATCTATTTCAACTCCCAGCGGGAGCTGATCAAGGAGCTTATTAATTTTTTTGTAGCTATGACCAAGGAGAGTCATTTGTGTCACGTGCTGCTTTCCAGCTCTGACGGATATT
>CAZRLQ010000134.1:0-6423 GCA_964600725.1 uncultured Desulfobacterales bacterium | reverse complement strand
ATTCCGCCATTATATTCCGCAAAAACCGGACCCTGCGGGAGCGCCGCTTTTACCTAATCTGCTGCGTTATCAAACGCTTGCAGTATTACATATACGGCTGCGCGTTTGATGTTTTGCACCTGCCTGCCGCAGGCAGGTCTTAGGCAAAAGCAGCGCTTGCAGAATTTAGGTGTAATATTAAGTAGTTGGATCTTATTTAGTAACTTCCCAATGAGTTTGGGCACCTATGCGCTTCCCTCTTTGAAAAAGAGGGATTGAGGGGGATTTTCTCATCGTTACCCTGATTTTTTAAAAAGTTACTCATTTTAATCATTAAAGTTTATAATCCCATACCCATTTGTCCAAAGCCTGGCTTCCCGAATCTCGCATCTACTTCGTTGACGGTCTCTGGCAGCATCGCTCAGCAGCTTCACTCTCCTGACCTTGCGGCTTCAAGCGATCTCAGACTGTAACAGATGCAAATTGACAAGCCAATTTACAAATTTTACCTGTTTTGATCAATACAAAATTTGAGTTCCTTTGTAAAAATTTATTGGCTTTACCTTTTAGAATACGATATGTTTTTTTATGAAGATCCTTATTGCATTTCTATTGATTGTTTTCCTTGCATTCAGCGGTTATCATCTGAGTTTTAAAAGATATCGGCTGCCGCTGGTTGCCCGCAGATTTTATCTAACCGGAACCGAGTTTCTTTTTTTAGGGTTTTTACCCGGGCCCCTGTTTCTCAACCTGATTGATAAGGAAATATATAAAGAACTGAAACCTCTAAGCGCATTTTTGCTTGGATGGATTGGACTGCTTTTCGGTTTCCAGTTTGAAATTGTTAAGATCCGTCGATTTCCTTTTGAATTTCTACTGGCAGCCGTTCTGGAAGGAATAATAACTTTTCCGTTGGTCTTTTCAGGGGTCTATTTTATTTGCTTTTTTATTTACGATTCAGACAGCTATGTAAAAATTTTGACGGCACTTGTTCTTGCTTCAACTGCATCCTGTACATCAAATGCTGGTTTGGCGATACTGGCTCCGGCTTTTGTTGACAAGAAGCAAAATATCATAAGATTTTTGAGGTATATTTCAAGCATTGACGGTTTGATCTCTTTGGTGATCTTTGTATCTATCTTTTTTTTCACCATTTTTAACAGGTTATGCAAGAATCTAACCGGACATTACTGGTTTTATGGCGGATAATTTTAATATTTATCTGAAATTAGAACCTTTATTGACTTGCATGAGCGCCGGCTTTACGGTTCAAAATTTTAGTAAAACCGGCTTTTGCTTTACGGAAAGCCTGGAAAGTACAGCGCTGCTTATTTATGTACTTTTTTTTTCGTTGGCAGGTGCATCATTAAACATTGAAGCGCTTTATATTTGCTGGCCACTGACGGTTTGTCTTTCGGTAATTCAAGCATTCGGAATCTTGGGAGCCACATGGATTGCCGGAACAATTAACAGGGATCCTCCAATCTACAACCGAACCGCTTGGATGGCTTACTTGACACAGGCGGGTGTCGCTATTGGCCTGGCCCAGCTTGTCCACCGTCAGTTTCCTGAAACCGGAGACTATCTGACCACCGTCGTTTTGGCGGTAATATCGATAAATCAGGTGATTGGACCGATTGCTTTTAAAATGGCCATAAGCATTGTCAGGGAATCGAAAAGAGAGTAACAGCCTCCTTGGCTATAAATTGATATGGCAGAAAGTATAAATCAACAGATTCATAAATGGAGAATGTCGAAAATAAAAATATCAGAGATTTTGCATCGCTTCAGGCAACTTCGCCCGGCAGGCGGCTGCAAAGTCTTCAGGATAATGGCCATTTATCCAGCGAAGCTGGGCTTCGCTGAATGCGCCTGGAGATTCAGGGAGCTTTGGCAAGAAAAAATAAAGAAGTCTCTGATCGGTATCCTTTGTGTCGAATCGTTTAGAGCTTTCTATAGTGGTGATCATCCTCGCACCCATAGCAGACAATACTTTAACACTTACCAGCATGGCACGGTCGATAGCTTTGCGGGCATCGGTATCGGCCTCCAGTATGTTTCCTATATTATCTTTTGTCATTATATTAAGCTCCCACTGTGATGTCTGAGCCTTGGGCACAAAGAGCATGACATGGCTGTCTTCGTAAACCACAAGACTCCTCCTCTCGCCGCTCTTATCGCAGTCCATTCGACGGTTCGTCCTGATTGCCTCAATATAGCAGTCAAAAAAATTTTTGCCGGTCTCCTTTCGGTAATCAAAAACAAAGGCGCTGATAAGGTCACCGTAGTTAAATGGAATTATCTTGCCGCATGTGGCGGAAATAACAGTCGGTATAAGGGCAAATTGCTGGTGAACCTGCTGGTGAGATGCATGCAGACGGTATTTGCTTGGAGTATAATCAAACCCGAAGTTCCAGCCCCATAAGGTACAGTTAAACTCTAAAGCCGACCTTTTTTTTTCTGAAAAAAGTGCATCTTGAATCCTGCTTCGCAAACCTTCCATTTCCAATACTGATAATCTTTTCCTGTTAACGGCAGGGGCTATGCCTAATTGGGCGGCTGTTCTTACATAGGTCCTCTGGTAATACAGGTGTCTCATTCCTGTTATATCTTCCATGGTCAGGTCTTTAATGCTGTATCGTACGGAATCATTTGCCATGTTTGCAGCATAATGCCCCCAGGGAATATAGCTGTTGCGCCTGAGATATTCGAATACGTGGCTCGATTCTTCTTTGTTCAGCCATTCCCCTACAATTTCGCTGTTACCTTGCACGCCTGGTTTTAAGACCATGACATTCTTGTAGGCATCGGGCAGAAAGATATTATTTGCAACAGCCTCAAACAGAAGCCGGTTCTTGATATCAGCCTTTATTCTTCCGTTGCTTTCTTTAACATAAGCCAGGGCCCTGGGCAGTTTGCCTTGAGAATCATAGACCATTTTGCAGCTAAGGTTTGCAAGGCGGATTAAATCATCAGGATCGGTCGAATTTGCTGCAAGGGCAATAAGAAGCGGTTCCGGCAGGGTGTTAAAAATCTTATCTATTGTTTTACCACGGATATCACCATCTTTTATCCAATCATTTATGACATTTGATAGCGATAGATGCTCTTTTCTTGGCAATGATATGGCAGTTGGGTCAGTCGCCTTATGGTCTGCCCGGCTTCTTGTAATAAATGTTGTCCCTCTGAAAGGAAACGGATTCGGTATTTCATAAATCCAGTCAGCCTGCAGCTCTTCAACGTCACCTGTTGGAAAATTAAGACCGCTTTTGAATCTGCTGCCGTCAGGGAAAAAACCGATCAGATCGATACCGTCTGTTTCACGAAAATTCTGGACTGCAAACTGAGGCTTATGGATACCATATATAAATTCACCGGAAGGCAAAACAGAGGTTCGTATTTTCATCTATGGGAGTTTTTCCTTTAAAATTTGTCCTCTGACAAAAGCCATAGAGGTGTAGGGGTGAATCTTGTATTCTCCATGATCGCAGGCAGGCAATGTGCCCCGCCCTTTACCCATAACTTGAGCCTGTGCGGTTCGATGCTTTTGCAGGTTGGGTTAAGCGGAATTATTCTACAAGAACAAATACCTGCCTAAGTATAGAGTGACTTCTCAACAGGTTCTGGAAAATTCAATCATTGGTCACAGGTTGCGGTCAGGTAAACGTCATCGACAGAGTTAAGATTTTTTGAACGTCCAACATTGAACGTTGAATGATGAAATTGCTTCGCTCTGCCGATTTATAAATTGCCGTAATACCTTATTCAACGTTCGATGTTCATCTTTTCAGTCTTTTCTGTGTAAAAATAACTTGGCGCTTATGAGGTAATGCCCCGTATGTATTGTCCTGCTTGAAGTTGGTTGCCGCTATTGGCGAAAGGTGTGTTACATGGCTCGTTTAAAAAAATCTTCTGAATTGCTGATAGAATCAGGTTTTTTAGTGTATTCGGTTGGAACTGTTCCCTCTTTAAAACACTCAAAAATTGTTTTTTTTGACTCTGGAATCGGCAAAAGACCTGTTTTTGCATCAATTTTAGAAAAAACAACTTTTTCTGGAACCTGAAAGACCCTAATAGTCTTATTTGCAAGTATTTTTCGCATAAAACCGAGCCATATGGGACTTGCTGCTTTAGAACCTGTTTCATACTTTCCAAGAGACTTTTCATCATCAAACCCTACCCATGTTCCTGTGATATAACGAGGTGTATACCCAACAAACCAGGCATCATGCAGATTATTTGTTGTGCCGGTTTTACCGGCTACCGGTCTGTTCAGAGCCTTTACCCGATGGCCGGTTCCATGTTTAACAACACTTTGAAGAAGACTGGTCATTATATAAGCTGTTGTTTTATCCATTACTTTTTTCCTGTTTAAATCGTTCTCTTCAATGACCATTCCGTATCTATCGGTAATTTTAGTAATAAAGACCGGCTTAATAAGATAACCAAGATTTGCGAAAACCGAATAAGCCTTTACAATTTCAAGCAAAGAGACTCCTGATGAACCAAGTGCAATCGACAGATTATGGTTCAGGTTGGACGTAATGCCTAACTTTCTTGCGTAATCTATAGTATAATCGATACCAATATTTTTTAGAATCTTTATTGTCACAACATTACGGGACTTCGCAAGTGCCTCGCGGAAAAGGGTGGGGCCATGGAACTTTTCCTTATAGTTTTTGGGTTTCCAAACAAAATCATGCATTTTATCCTTAAAAACAATTGGAGAATCGATCAGCATTGTAGCCGGCGTATATCCTTTATCAAGAGCTGCTGCATATATTATCGGTTTAAAAGCCGAGCCTGGCTGTCTTCTGGACTGGATAGCTCTGTTGAACTGACTTTCTCTAAAATTCCTTCCCCCTACCATAGTTTTTACAAAACCGGTTTCAGCTTCGATGCATAGCAAGGCAGACTGAGCCTTTGGAGTCTGTTCAAGGGAGAGTTGCCACAACCTTGTTTTTTTCATCTGTTTTTTAAGTTTTACAAGTATAACATCACCAACTGTCAGTACATTTCCAGGATGCTTAATTCTCGATTCATAATAAGCTATTTCAGGATTTGGTTTTCTCGCCCAGCGCATATCTTTAAGACTGATTATTCCTCTAACATTTCCCATTCGTACCGTTACGGTATTTCTGCTGTCATCAACTTTAATAACAAGGCCTTCGATTATCTTTCCTTCTTCGATAAAATCGTTATCAAGTTTTGACTGAAGTTCTTCTGAAAATGCTTCAAATTCTTCCGGTGCCAGATGTTTTAGGGGGCCTCGATACCCCTGCCGTTTATCAAGCTGCTTTAATCCTTTTTCAATTTCTTCTCGAGCTGTTTTCTGCATTTCAATATTGACCGCAGTATAAATCTTCAGGCCCTCATTGTACAGCATATGATCACCATATTTTTTTTCAATATAACGTCTGATGTGTTCAGTGTAAAAAGGAACCTCTTCAATATACCAGTTACGTCTCGGTTTTATATCAAGAGGGGTGTTTATTGCCTCCGTAGCTTGAATGTTGGTAATATAACCTTCGGCAACCATCCGGTTTAAAACGTAAACCTGGCGCTCTTTCGCTTTTTCCGGATTTCTGAAAGGAGAATATTTGCTGGGAGCCTGGGGAAGACCAGCTAAAACAGCGGATTCTGCGAGGTTTAATTCTTTTGCAGATTTTCCGAAATAATTCTCAGAAGCAACCTCTACACCATATGCGCCATGTCCAAGATAAATTTGATTTAAATAAAGAAAAAGAATTTCATCTTTGGTAAATTGTTTGTCAATTCTGTATGCAAGGATAGCTTCTTTTATTTTACGGTTATAGCTGCGTTCAGGTGTCAAAAAAAATGACTTTGTAACCTGCTGGGTAATCGTACTGCCGCCTTGAACAATAGTTCCAGCCTCAATATTTTTGAAAAAGGCCCTTACGATGCTGAAAAAGTCAATTCCCTTGTGCTTGTAAAACCTTGAATCTTCAGCGGCGATAAAGGCATCTTTAAGCATTTTTGGCATACTGGAAAGCGGAATGATGATTCTTCGCTCTTTGTAAAATTCAGCAATTTTTCTGTTATCATCAGAATAAACAGTGGTAATTATCGGTGGGCGATAATCTTTAAGTGAAAATATTTTCGGCAAATCATCACTCAGATAAAAATAGATGCCTCCCACTGTTAGCAGAGCTGTTACTATTGTAATTAAAAATCCCAGGCAGAAAAATTTAAAAATCTTTTTGATATATCCTCCCTTTTCCCGCTTGGAACGTATTTTTGTTATTTGTGATACAGTCTTTCTCTTTGCCATCATAAGCCTTTGTTTTTTCTTTTTTTTTGCCTAAGCAAGTTGTGGTGCGCCTTTGGCCTGCCTGTGCGTCGCGCGCAGACAGACCGTGCTAATTGATAAATGAAATTATACCTCTGAAAATTAGCGTAAGGTGTGCTATATCCCTCATTTCG
>CAZRLQ010000133.1:0-6506 GCA_964600725.1 uncultured Desulfobacterales bacterium | reverse complement strand
CCCTTAACGCAGCACTGCTGTGTCTGAGGCTTTGTTCAATCAGGCCGATCAAACCTGACCTAAATCTGAGCGCTATATTGTCCGGTTTATTCCCGGACGGATCCTTAGCTCTTACAAACCAAACGCTAATAGCTGTTCATTACGGATTACCATACTAATCCGCGATGAACCAAAAAAATAGCGAAACATAAGACAGGTGGCATATGCAGTTTATGAAAAAAGATATTCTGGATATGGAGTCTCTTTCGGTTGATGAAATCAGATTGATTTTAGATACAGCGAATAGAATGAAGGAGATTTCCCAAAGACCCATAAAGAAGGTTCCAACACTTAGGGGAAAGAGCGTCATTCATTTTTTTTTTGAGCCAAGTACTCGAACACGTATCTCTTTTGATATTGCAGCCAAGCGGCTGAGTGCTGACAGCATTTCAATATCAGCCGGAACAAGCAGTTTAACCAAAGGAGAAACTCTGATAGATACAATGAAAAATCTTGAAGCAATGAAGCCGGATGTGGTTGTAATGCGGCATTCTTTGTCAGGATCACCGCATATGCTGGCAGAAATTGTTAAATTTTCCATTATAAATGCAGGTGATGGGATGCATTCTCATCCCTCGCAATCGCTTCTTGATCTTATGACTGTAAAGGAAAAGAAAGGCAAAATTGAGGGTCTGCGCATAGCGATAATTGGTGATATATTTCACAGCAGAGTGGCAAGATCAAATATTATAGGATTTAATAAAATGGGGGCAGATGTAGTTTTAGCCGGACCACCGACAATGATTCCAAAAGGCATTGAATCCTTGGGAGCTTCAGTTGCATGCAATATGGATGATGCTATTCGGGGTGCGGATGTTGTTATGCTGCTTAGAATACAGAAAGAAAGGCAGAAAAGCTTTCTCTTTTCCACACTGCGAGAATATTCAAAAGTGTTTGGGCTGACAAAGGAAAAGCTGAAAAAAGCGGAAGAAAACGTGATAATTATGCATCCAGGACCAATAAATCGCGGCATTGAAATAGCTCCAGACGTTGCAGACAGCCCATGTTCAATGATTCTTGAACAGGTGACAAACGGAGTTGCTGTGCGCATGGCTCTTTTATATCTGGTGGCAGGAGGAATGCGAAATGCTGATACTGATTAGTGGCGGACGGATCATAGATCCTGGAAATATCGACGGCTTATACGATCTTCTTGTTAAAGATGGAAAAATTTTTGAGATAAAGCATCCTGAAGCCGATAATAGTTTTGATTCGTCTGATGCAGGAAATCGAGCGCCGGATGGGAGAAAAATATCTCCGGACATTGTTATTAATGCATCCGGTAAAATAATAACTCCCGGCCTTATAGATATGCACGTTCATTTCAGAGAACCCGGACATGAATATAAAGAAACTATTGAAACAGGATGTCTGGCTGCGGCATATGGCGGTTTTACCGCAGTCTGCACCATGCCGAATACAAATCCTGTAAATGACAACGGGCTGGTAACAGAGTACATATTAAAGAAAGCGCGCAGCGCTGATACAATTCGTGTTTACCCTGTCGCTGCAATAAGCAGAGGGCTTGATGGTAAATATCTTAATGAGTATGGAGACTTGAAAGAAGCCGGAGCAGTTGCAGTTTCAGATGATGGACGTCCCGTTTTAAGCAGCCTCATGATGAGAAGGGCTTTGGAGTATGCCGGAGGATTTTCTCTTCCGGTTATTTCTCACTGTGAAGACTTAGAACTATCATCAGGCGGAGTCATGAATGAAAGTGCGGTTTCAACACGTATGGGTCTTGCCGGAATACCTGGTGCGGCCGAAAGTATTATAGTGATGCGTGATATAGCGCTTTGTGAATTGACGGGAAGCCCCCTTCATATCGCTCATGTCAGCACCGGTGAATCCGTTCGAACAATAAGAGACGCAAAAAAAAGAGGGGTGCCCGTTACAGCTGAAACGGCGCCTCATTACTTTACATTAACAGAGGAAGCTGTTGGGAAATATAATACAAACGCAAAGATGAATCCTCCTCTTCGTTCTTCTCATGACAGGGAAGCTGTTCTTGAAGGTCTTGCCGATGGAACAATTGATGTTGTCGCCACCGATCACGCCCCTCATTCTTCTATTGAAAAAGAAGTGGAATTTGATTTGGCGGCAAATGGAATAATAGGGCTTGAGACTTCTGTTTCCCTTGGGTTGAAATTGGTTGAAGATAATGTGATTACCATGCCGGAGCTGATTGAAAAAATGTCTGCAAATCCGGCGCGTATCATTGGACTTGAAACCGGTTTAAAGGTCGGCAGGCCGGCAGATTTGACAATTATCGATCCAGATAAGATATATACTGTAGATGCCGATCATTTTCAATCGCTTAGTCGAAATACCCCTTTTGACGGTTGGGAGATGAAGGGTAAGGCCGTACTTACCATGGTGGAGGGAAAAATTTTATTTAATGATCTTGTGTAAAGAACGGGAACGAAATAATTTTCACAACCATAAGATGCCAAAAAACACAAAAAATTTTTGATGTTAGTAGAGACAAACATCCTGTGGTTGCCGATAGTAGGGGCAGGCCCCTGCACCTGCCCGATTGATTACAAATTGATCACATAATGCAGGGGAACCACAGGGCTGTCCCTGCTATTTTGCGCTAATATGCATCACGGCTTCAGGTGATGCCTGCTTACGGAAGTTATTTCGTCTCCGTTCCTAACTCATTTAACCATCACATAACAGGGAACAATTTCAGAATTTAGGCATAATAACAGTATGATAAAAAAAGTGCCGCATTTATTCGTTGTAGATGATCAGCTTAGCATGCGAGAGGTTCTTGAATTAATGTTAACAAAGGAGGGGTATAAAGTTTCATGCGCTGAAAATGGGCTAAAGGCAATTAAAATGTTGGAAAAAAACGATTATGATCTTTTGCTTTGCGATATCAGATTGGGTGATATTACCGGACTCGAAGTATTAAGAGCAGCAAAAAGGCGAAAGCAAGATATCATCGCAATAATGATTTCCGCCTATGCATCAGCGGAAACCGCTGTTGAAGCCATGAATGAAGGAGCATACGATTATGTTCCCAAACCTTTTGATAACGATGAACTGAAACAGACCATAGCAAAGGCCCTGGAGCTGAGAACCATTGAATATGAAAAAAAGGTTCTTAATGGTGAGATGAAAAAAAATCTGCATTTCCAAAGGATTGTGGGAAGCAGCTCCAGAATGATGTATATCTACGATATAATCAGGCAAGTTGCCGACACCAGAACAAATATACTGATTACAGGTGAAAGTGGAACGGGCAAGGAACTTATTGCCCGTGCCATACATGAACAGGGCGGCCGTTGTGACAAGCCGTTTGTTCCAATAAATTGCGGCAGCATTCCAGAGACATTGATGGAAACCGAACTTTTTGGCCATAAAAAAGGGGCTTTTACCGGAGCTGTAAAAGATAAAAAGGGCCTTTTTGAAATTGCCGATAAAGGAACGCTCTTTCTGGATGAAATTGCAGAGCTAAGCAGCCATTTGCAGGTAAAATTACTTAGAGCTGTTCAGGAAAGGGTATTTAAAGCAGTTGGAGGAGACGAAGATATTTCTACTGATATCAGAATCATCTCAGCAACCAACAAAAAACTGGAAAATGAAGTGATAGAGGGACGCTTCAGGGAAGATCTTTTTTACAGGTTAAATGTTATTGAAATAAAGGTCCCCCCTCTGAGGGAAAGAAAGGGAGATATCTTCGCCCTTGCCCAGCATTTTCTTGAAAAATATTCCAGGGAAATGGGAAAAGATATCACAAAAATTTCATCTTATGCCGTAGACTTGTTGAAAAAATATGATTTTCCAGGGAATATTCGTGAACTTGAAAATCTGATAGAGCGAAGTGTTGCTCTTTCCAGCACCAATATTCTTTTGCCGGACAGTCTGGCTTTATCTATTTATAAAAGAAGATGGATTGAAGGAATAAAAGACAGAAGGTTTGATTTAGATGAAGTGGCACATGGAGTTTCCCTGGATGCCATTTTGGAAGAAATAGAAAGGGAGTATATTAAAAAGGCTCTTGATTGCAGCAAGGGCAATAAAAACAGGGCAGCCGAGCTCCTCGGCATAAATTTGCGTTCTTTTCGATACCGTTTAAGTAAGCTTGGAATTGAAAAGTGAATCCGGCAAAATTTTTCTATTCACAGATGGTTCGGCTTTGGTTCTAACTTTGGCCATAAGCAGGTGTAATAAAAAAACCGGAATTTGATAATGGCCAAAAATATGACCAACCCCGATGGTTCCCTATTTGATATTTCCGAATACAGTTGGCCGGGTTTTTAATGATGTATTTCCGTATGTGATACAATTCATTTTTAAATAACGCAAGGGCAAATCCCTGCGCGTCCGCCCTTTTCCCTCTGGCTGCTGTATATTTCAGGGCAGGCACCGGGGATTTGCCCCTACATCGATATTGCCGGATACATTGGGCTGAATTTTCCTATGGGTTCGAATCGTTTTACGCATTTTCCACAAGTATCTCACATATATCACAGCGCATAGGAACCATCCTTCTATTTATCATCCAAAATTCATCATTTTTATTTACATAAAGTCAATAAACCATTATTTCGTCCTCGTTCCTTGCTCAAGCCAACATGAATTTTTATTCATGGTTTTATATATTTTTTTTCATAAACAAGGTTACATATATTTTATATATTAACTGAAAAATCAGTTAAAAGCATTTTTTAAATCTAAAAAACAGATATTTGTTTTTGAACAGTTTGAATTCATAATATAATTTCCAATTATTTACATGTAAAGCCGCCCTCGGTATCTTTTTAGACGATTAAGCCGCATATCATGGAACAGTAATTGCATTAATTTTATTTATTGATTTAAAAGATATGGGTCTTGTCATGCGATTAAATACCGCCTATTTGCAAATTATTCCGTCCAAGGGAAATATTCACCTGCTGCCACTCTGATTTTATATGAGCATAATACGGTCAGAAAATTATATTATGAGAAAACATATTTTTTATTTAAAACTGAATGATAATGGAGGGCGAAGATCGGGTATTGATAGACGGAGGTATCGATATACATTACACGTTCCGGAAAGAAGAGACGGCGAGGAAAGACGCCGCGGAAAAGATAGAAGATCTGTTCCCAGGTTTACTTTGATATTTCCGGAAGAATAGATGCTTTTGCGCTTGGATAAATTTGGTTCATGGCGGATCCTGAAAAACATGTTCGGGTTTATATATGCGTCTGAGACCCTCTTGCCTTGCTTCCGCCAGAGCGGTTTTATATTCTTTTTGGGAAAGATGTTGAAAAAGTTTATCAATACCGATAGCTTTGCTGCATGGTCTATATTGGGGCATTATATTTATAAAGGTATCGGGTGATATTTTTTGAGCAATAAATCTCATCACTTGCCGTGTGCCGGCAAGCCCTCCCGGCATAACAAGATGTCGTATCATCAGACCTCGCTTTGCCAAACCTGATTTATCAATTAAAAGATCTCCAACTTGTCTGTGCATTTCAATAACTGATTTGCGCGCTTTTTCAGGATAATCTTGTGCATTGCATGTCAGTTTTGCTATCTTGGGATCCCAGAATTTAAAATCAGGCATGTAAATATCAAAAATATTTTCAAGCAGTCTCAAGGTCTCAATGCAATCATAAGCGCTTGAATCGTAAACCAGCGGGATAGACAAACCTTTTTCGGCCGCCTTTGCTACAGCGGAGAGTATCTGAGGGACGACATGAGAGGGGGTTACAAAATTAATGTTATGGCACCCCCTGTTCTGTAAAAAGATCATCATCTCTGCAATTTCAGTATCTGAAACATCTTCGCCGTATCCTTCATGGCTCACATAATAATTTTGACAGAAATTGCATAAAAGACTGCAATACGAAAAAAAAATGGTGCCGGATCCCTTTTTCCCGATTAATGGTGCTTCTTCTCCAAAATGAGGGAGATATGTAACAACACGAGCTTGTCTTCCTGTCTTGCAGAGACCTGTCTGACCTGTGAGACGGTTAATTTTGCATTTTCTGGGACATAAGACGCAATTGCTTAATATCTTATAAGCCTTATCTATTTTTTCTTTTATCAGACCATTTTTACAGGATTTTATATAGGCTGGTTCAAATTGTGTCATGGTTGAAATATTTTCTGGTGTAAGCGGTCTTTCGCAACTTCTCAAAAAGTTAGGGCAACGATGGGAAAATCCCCCTCAATCCCCCTTTCTCAAAGGGGGAAGCATATAAAATGCCAGGACTTCTTGAGAAGTTATATTTTTTTCTCTAACCATCATGTATCAGTCAACTACTGTCAGTTAAAACAGACAGCTTGCGGTGACACGCACTCTGTAACCAGACACGTTAAGTCACCCAGGAGCGAAGCACCCCTGTATTATTACAGTCGATAATAACTGCTTTTATTAAATTTGTCGATACTTAATCTTAAAACTTTAGGAGGACGGCAATTCCTCTGCCAGCTAAACCAGGCAGTCCCCTTGCCGTAT
>CAZRLQ010000132.1:0-6536 GCA_964600725.1 uncultured Desulfobacterales bacterium | reverse complement strand
CCGTTTGGTTTTCCGTGCCATGGTTTACCCTCCGCAGTTTTTGGGAAGGATAACATACAAACGGCAAAATGTAAAGATTTTATTGAAACTTTATACTAAATATATAATTTAGTTTATCCATTCTATGGTAACTTCTCAAAAAGCTCCGGGCAACGATGGGAAAATCTCCCTCGATTTATGAATGTCGAACAGGGAATTTTAAATGTCGAATGAACGTGACAAATTTGATCTTGAGAAACGGCTAATCGAGTTTGCAGCACGTATTATTCAGCCGGCAGAGCATTATTTCATGATTCGACATTCGGCATTAAATCAGTATGTCAGATGAAAAAATGGTAACTTTTTTGTATTGCACTCCAGCACTACTGTTCATTCGGACTTTCGATAAAAATCTCTCCTAATTGCTCAATACTTCTTTTATATGAAACCTTCTGGTTAATACCCTGTTTCAAAAACATATTGATTTTCGGCATTATTTTTTTTATATAATCAATTTTTGGATCAGATCCGTCTGTATAAGCTCCTATGGAAATCATCTCTTCCACATCCCTGAAAGCAGCCATTACATCAATTGCTTTTCCCCTCAGACTTAGATGATTGTCATCAACTATATCGCGCATGACGCGGCTTACACTCTCAAGTACGTCAATTGCAGGATAATGTCCCCGATTTCCAAGCTTTCTTGATAAAACAATATGGCCGTCCACGATAGATCTTACCGTATCTCCCACGGGATCGTTCATATCGTCCCCTTCAACCAGGACTGTATAAATTCCCGTTATACTTCCACCGCCCTCCAAGTTTCCAGCTCTCTCAAGCAGTACCGGAATCCTGGTAAAAAATGAAGGAGTATATCCTCTGCTGGTGGGCGGTTCCCCTGCCGCCAGCCCGACATCCCTGGAAGACATGGCAAAACGGGTAATAGAATCGACTATCAAAAGAACATGTTTGTTTTGATCCCTGAAATATTCCGCCATGGTTGTCGCCAGGTAAGCTCCTCGCATTCTGACGAGAGGAGGAGCATCTGAAGTTGCAGCTATGATCACCGCTTTTTTCATTCCTTCAGCACCCAGGTTGTAATCTATAAAATCTCTGACCTCTCGTCCTCTTTCGCCAATAAGACCTATAATTGTCACGTCTGCTGAGGTATAGCGGGTCATCATGCCCATAAGAACGCTTTTCCCAACGCCCGACCCGGCCATAACGGCAACGCGCTGCCCCCTGCCGATAGGTATCATTGCATTAATAGCTGCAACCCCGACATCCATCAGCTCCCGGATCGGTCTTCTGTTCATAGGGTTTATAAGACCACCGTGAAGAGGATATTTCGTTTTCGCGTTAACATATCCCATTCCATCGATGGGAATTCCCATTCCATCTATAACTCTTCCCAAAAAATTGTCCCCGACGTCAACCATAGAACTTTTGTTTAAAAGGGAAATCCGGCTTCCGGGCTTTATTCCCCGTGTATCTCCGTACGGCATGAGCAGAACTCTATCCTCTTTAAAGCCAACAGCCTCTGCCATTATTGAAGAATTGTTTTCATTTCTTATAAGGCATAAACCGCCAATGCTCATATCAATCCCCCGGCCTTCGGCGATTAGGCCGACAACCTTTACAATTCTGCCTTCCAGATTAAAAAAAGAACAGGCATCTATTGCTTTAAAATATTTATCCCAGTTTACATTCAGTTTATTACGTTCCATTAATCCAGCATCCCTGTTCCCTCTCCGCCTGTCTCTATAATAGCCTGTTTAATCAAATCAAGCCTCGATTCAAGACTCCCGTCCACCAGGCCTGACTCTGTATCTATTTTGCAGCCGCCCCGGCTGACTGAAGGGTCGGATTCCACTGAGATATGTTTCATATTTTTTGTAAGGCTGGAAAAATCATCCTTAATCGATTCAATATATTCATAATCTTCAGGATTTACATAAACTGTCACATCAACCGGCTTGGGTATGACTTCAAATGCATGTAAAATCGTTCTTTTTACAACCTCGTGGTCAGTCGCAACTTTACCTAAAACGACCTTTTCCGCTGCCTTGCATATCAACCGGACAATCTCATTTTCATAGATGTTAACCAGCTCTTCCCATAACCTGTCAATCTTTGAAATAATATTCAGCAAATCTTTCACGGCCTTGGCGGCATTATCTTCAGCAGCATTAAAGCCGTCTTTTTCACCCTTGGCAAACCCCTCATTGTAAGCATTTTGCATTATCTCTTCTGAATCAACAATTTTTTCCGCATTATTTCGCGAAACATTATCTGCATCAATATCATCTGAAAGGGGCAGGGCTGCATCTGTTTCATCTTCTTTTAAATCCCCATATTCTTGCTGATACAGACTGATAAAATCATCTGAGCCGTCTGAATTGTCTTTGTTATCAAAAAACAGAATATTGAAACCTTCCCGGATTGACTGTTTGCTGTATCTGTTATCTATATTTTCCAGTGTATCAGGGCTGACCGGCTTCCACTCAGCTGAAGACTCTTTGTTTTCCGCAGATTGATCAGACAAGAACATCCTCCTTCCCCTTCCCGCCCAAGGTAATTATCCCTTCTGCTTCAAGCTCTTTGGCAGCTTGTAATACAGCCTTCTGAGCTGTTTCCACTTCAGATAAACGAACAGGGCCCATTGCTTCAAAATCCTCAAGTAACATTTCAGAAGCCCTGGACGACAAATTGCCAAGTATTTTCTGTTTCATCGTTTCACTTGCTGTCTTCATGGAAAGAACCAATTGCTGACTTTCCACTTTTTTAAGGATCTCCCGCATTGCGAGATCATCAATATTGGAAAGATCTTCAAATACAAACATCATCCCCCTGATACTCTCCGCCATGTCAGCATAATCTTCCTCAATTGTTTCCATAATGGTATCTTCTGTAGACTTGTCTACTTTGTTTAAAATGTTCACAAGAGCCTGCAAACCACCCGCCTCGGCACCGGATTTGCCCATATCTTTAAACTCAGCCCGCAGTACATTATCGACATCTCTTATTATTTCTTCGGGAACCTTGCCAAGCCTGGCTATCCTGACTGCTATATCAGCTTTTTTCTCATCCGGCATGAAAACAAGAATATCAGATGCTATCTCTGAAGGCAGATATGCTAAAATCATTGCTATTGTTTGAGGATGTTCCCCCATAATATATGCTGCAAGTGTCGATATATCGACATCACGACTCCAAACAAAGGGGGGGTCACGTTTATCGTTTTCAAGTCCATTAATGATCGACTTTGCACGATCTGTGTCTAGCGTACTTTCGATTACATTCTTTAAAAATGTTTCCCCCTTTACAATAAGCCGGTTCTCATCCTCAAAATTGTTGACAAATTCTTCCAGCACCGATTCCATAACCTCGGGTGGAATCTGATCAATTTTAGTCATTGATTCAGCAACCACTTTGAGCTGTTCGTCATTCATCTTTTTAAAAATTTCAGAAGTATATTCTTTACCCATCTTCAAAAGGAATATAGCGGCCTTTTGCGGCCCGGTTAACTTTTGCGGATTATCATTTTCCCCCGCCATCATCTTGCCTCATCCAACCAGCCTGTTACAATATTCGCTGTTCTTTCAACATCCTGCATCGCCAAAGCAACAGCTTTTTCTTTTAAAGTCATCTCACTGGACTGAATCATTTTAGCTTCAGGTTCAGGCAATGCTTCCCTTTTATCCGGTTCGGAAAGAGCCTTTCCATCTTCCATGGAAACAAGAGCCGGCTTTTCATCAGAATCGACCTTCAAGCTCTTTATTGTCTTTACAAGAGGGCGTACAACAAAGAAAAATACAAACAATATAAGTATAAAATTTATGAACGTCCGTCCATATTGCTTGACAAGTTTTTGCCAGTCAAAACTCCTGGATTTAGACATGGTCATATCTTCCATATAGGAAAATGGAAAAGATTCCACAGAAACCTGATCTTCACGGTCTGCATCATATCCCATGGCATTTTTTACAATCTTTTCAAATTGATCCAGTTCGGCCTGACTTCTTTCAACATATTTCCTTGTCTTCACACCGCTTTTATCTGTTTCGAAAAGATATGTGCCGTCAAGCACAACTGCAACGGAAAGCCGTTTCAACACGAAAGCAGGCTTTACTATTCGACGGATTGTTTTGTTTATTTCGTAATTTGTTGTTTCATCCTGCCGCCTGGTAACATCTGAGATCTTTTCTGATGTTTGTGTACTGCCGGCCGTAACAGGATTGACACTTGATACGCCGCCGACGGGCTTGTTTGTCCTGTCGGAAGATTCAACGATGTTTTGTCTGCTTCTTATCACCTGTACATCCGGATCATAAATTTCTTCGCTGATATCAACCTGATCAAAATCCATATCGGCTGTAACGCGTACTATAGCCTTACCTTTTCCTGCGATCTTTTCAAGCATGGTTTGAATGCGTCTGGCAAGATTCTTCTCAAAAGCGGTTTTGTATTCTAACTGTGAATTTGCAAAAGCTCCAAGTTTTTCTTCTATGCCGCCCCCCTTGGATAAAACATTTCCGTTTGTATCAACCACAGTGATCAGATCAGGATCCAAACCCTCAACGGAGGAGGCTACAAGATAGACAATGGCGGAAATTTTTTCCCTGGAAGGTTTTGATTTTAATTTCAATAAAACAGACGCTGAAGGCGGCTTTGTTTCCTCGATAAACAAAGAATCCTTAGCCATTACAATAATTACCCTTGCATCTTCTACCTCCTCAAATTCTCGAATTGTTCTTGCCAGTTCACCCTGCAGCGCTCTTTTATAGTTCAGTTTCTGAACAAACTCCGTTGTTCCAAAATCTGTTTCATTAAAAATTTCAAAGCCTACCGCTCCTCCCTTTGGAATCCCCGCCCCAGCCATAGTCAGCCGAATATCATATACCCTCTCAGCAGGAACCTTTATACAAGTTCCGTTTTCAGTCAATCGGTACGGAACTTTCATCTCCTTTAATTTAGCTACTATTTGAGCAGCATCTTCAGAAGACAGCTTTGTATAAGCCGGTTGAAAATCTATCCTGTTCGCCAAAAAAAACATAAGGATAAAACCTGCGGCGACCATCAGCAATACGGCACCTGCAGCAATTTTTTTAGGCAGGGGCATGGCCTTGTATATATTAACTATCTGTTCAAATACCGGATTCATATTCTACGGCCGGAGTCAAGAGTCAAAATTCCCTGTAGTGTTCTGTCATCTATGCGCAAAAGATTCTGTCTCCCCGTCTCCCTCTATCCCAATCCCCCAATCTCCCCGTCCCTTAAAACTGCATCCGCATTATTTCTTTATAAGCATCTAATGCCTTGTTTCTGGCTTGCAGCAAAAGTCTTAAGGATGTATCAGCTTTCCATATATTCAGCATTCCTTCCTGAATGCCTAAATTTCCATTTACTACCTGTTCAATTGAATTGTCGGCGTTATTTAAAAGATCGTTGACTTTCTTAACAGCCTGATTAAAAGTGTTGCCAAATCCTTTGTCTTTAATTCTATCTGTATTTTGTACAGATAATGGTTTTGCGGTTTTCCTGTTATCTATTGTAAGCCTGTTCATCATATTGATAACCTTTGGTTTTGAAATCTTACGATAAGAAAAGATGGCAAATTCTCAAGGTGTATTCAGAATTCATGAATCCATCGCTATTTGCCGATTTCAAGGGTTTTTAATATCATACTTTTTGTATTTGACATGGCTGCTATGCAAGCATCATAAGCTCTTCTTGCAACGACCATATCGGATATTTCAGTTAATAGATCAACATTCGGCATAGATACATATCCGGTATCAGGATCAGCATCAGGATGGCTCGGATTATAAATAAGCCTTGAATCTTCCTGCGATCTTAAAATCCTGGTAACTTTTACTCCCGAATATCTTTCCTGTTGATCTCTTAAAACATTACTAAAACTTTCAATGGGCTTTTCCTCAAATACAACCATCTTTCTCTTGTAGGGTCCGCCTTCAAAGGTGCGTGTGGTCTCCGTATTTGCAAGGTTTTCGGCTATGATATTCATTTTTGTCCGATTTGCCGATAATCCGGTTGCACTGATATCAATTGACTGTAAAAGACTCATCATCGTACTCCTTCCGTTATTGCAAGCCTGAGCATCGATATCTTTCGTAAAAGCATCTCAACACTGCTCCGATATTTGATATTGTTTTCAACAAGATTCGTCATTTCAACGTCTATATCAACAGGATCAGGCCAGTGATTAGCTCCATCTGTTTTCCTGACTTCACCCGATAGATCAGAATACGTCCCATATTTGTAATGTTTGGAATTCGTAACTGTAAGATTTCCACCATCCTTTTCCATTGCTCTTCGCAAAGTCTTCTTAAAATCCAGATCCTTCGGCTCATACCCGATCGTATCGATGTTTGCGATGTTTCCTGTTAACAAGCTATGCCGCCTTGCTGAAATATTCATTGCTTTTTCAAGAACATTGGAAGTTTTGTCAAAAATCAAACTGTCTGTCATTTGTAATATCCTTATATCAGATATGCATCTGTCATTTATGAAAATTATGGATTAAAATTGGCAAC
>CAZRLQ010000131.1:0-6573 GCA_964600725.1 uncultured Desulfobacterales bacterium | reverse complement strand
CTGCTGCCGGTAATGTTAGCTAAAATTTTCAGAGGTAAGCTTACTTGCATAAATATCTATAAATAACTTGACTGTCACTGGTCAGTCACGCGGTAAAGTCGGTAAAAGCCAAATTGCAAAATGATCAGGGGGTGAAAGCAGCATTCAATCGATTTAATTCACAATTCAAGCTTTGACCCCTATGTTTTCCCCATGTTTCCGCATGGAACGGATCGAACGGCCACTGGGAGGGGATGCGTTATTTTAAAAATGGAACATTTTTTAAATCGCGGGCTAAGACCGCAAAAAGCCCGAACCAAAGAAAGAAAAAGATAAGTAAGGTCCCCGTAACCCCCCGGAAATCCCTCTGTATTCGCGGTTGTCGAACGTTTGCCGTGAACGATTTCATTGATACGACGAGTTGGAACGTTTATGTCCTTAGCAATTCTGTACTGCGAAATGGCCATTGGCTTAAAAAACTCCTCAAGTAAGATTTCATCTGGATGAATAGCTGGTAGCCGCTTTTGTGCCATTGTGCTTACTCCTTCCCGGCTTTCTTATCGGAAGCACCAAGAGGCTTCCCAAAAGGCTGAATGAGGGTTACAGGAAGTTTAATGACATTTTTCATAATTCCAAAGAGTCCTATGCCGACAGCGGACGGCGACAGAGGTACGATCCTTGGGTTTTTCAAATTTCCTGTGACTTTTACAGGTATGGAGATAAAAGTTCCCTCCAAAACCGTACCGACAATTGGAATCCATTTAATGATTCGGTCAACGGTTTTCAAAGGAGCCACCAAAACTGTAATATCAAGCTTCTGGTTTGCCAAGTCTATATCTCCTTGACAGACGATTCCCATAGTCGGGGCATTCATGATAAATTCTTTCAGACTGAGCTTTTCGTTTTCCAGATGAGCTGTGGCCTGAATGCTTTTATAGGCAAACCCCTTTTTATTAAGATCCGGAATTTCGGCTCGATAGATTTCGGTTATGTTCAAGAAAGCAAATATCTTAGTCAATAGACCGAAACGATATATCCTGCCGTCTCTTGCGTTGAATTTCAGGTCGCCTTGCAGGGATTGAAGCAGTCTTTCCTTTTTTCCGGATCCAAAAATATTGCCATCAAGGTCAAACCTGCCGTTTATAAGTCCCTTTTCATCGAATAGACAAGAGAATGTCTCATCCATATCCTGGTTTGCAGAGCTTAATTTTGTATCCACACGAACCTTATCGGAGGTTATGGTCAAAAATCCGGGCGTGGAAATTCCGCATAAATCAGACCTGCTTACAGTTACTTTAACCTTCTCTTTTTCAAAAATAATATCCGCATTAAACGGCTGCCAGGTATAACCGTTGAATTTGAAAGAGTTGGTCTTCAGTTTTAAAATGCCGCTCAAGGGAAACGGCAGAAAGCTTTCATCTCCTTTATCACTGACACGGCTTTCTCTTTTTTTCAATGGTCTTGCAAGCTCTTCCCAATTGAGACTGTCTGCAAAAGCGTCTATATTGATCTGGATTTCATCAGGTTCAAGACTTACATTACCTTTTAAATAGAAATCCTGGTTTCCCCATTGAAAAAAGGCGGAATCTGTTTTCACCCTGTTTCCATCAACATTTAGGGATATGTTCTTGATAGTTAAAGGTCTTGCGAGTCTCCACGGAAATATTATATTTTCTCCACTTAGTTTTCCTCTGGCTGTGGAAGCCAGGGGTTTATCCAGATCAATCCGGGCATGAAAATCGCCATTTAGCCATCCGCTTGGCAATTGGGTGTTATCGGCCTGCAAATTTTCAATAGTCTTTTGTGTAAGATTTCCTGAAAAATCGAGTTCGACTATTTTTTCCCCCAAACGAATTCCGAGTACGGCCTTAGATTCTTTATCCTCTATTGTCAATTTGCAGATTTTCAGCAGTTCTTCAGGAGTATGTTGAATATCGATGGAAATTTGTGGACCTTTTTCCACTGCCAGTCTTCCTGTCAAAGTTATTTTTTTATTCTTTTCCCAGGAAAAAAGGGTTTCTGAAACAAAAAGAGGGGTACGAAGAACGAATTCCGGCGGCAAATTGACCATTTCTGTAAGCCATCGGACGGAATCCGGCTGTAATTTTCCCTCAATAGCCAGCTCAGCCTGATCAGGGGCAAACAGAAAGCCATTTAACGAGCCTGATATATTTAGGGAGGCATCCCTGAATTTGGTAATTGCATTGGAAAAATGAAGGGTTTTGTCAGTTGCCTCGAACATGGCGTCGGTGACTTGAAACTGCTCGTTGAACAGAATCGATCCTGTAGAAAAGTTTGAAATCCGACCGGCCATCTGAAACCGCCAGGTCCGAGGAGCAAGCAGATGACCTTTTAAATTCAGAAAAGAGGTTGATATAATCCCGCTTACAGGGGACTCATCTTTCAGATTTTTCCTGATTTCTTCAAAAGTCATCAGCCATGGAAAAATCTCTTCCATGTCGATTTTGAAAGATTTTGATTCCATCTCCAGAAAGAGACGCTTTTTATAATCGAGAGATGCCGAAAGCCCTGAAAAAGATGAATCAGCAAGACGGCCGCAAAGATTTGAAACCCTGACCGTATTTTTATCGTAATGAAAACGCCCTGAATCAAGATAAATGGTATAGGGAATTTGCCGATGCCGGGCAGACAGGTTTAGCTTTGATACATCTACCACTACTTCAGGGGCGTCTATGGTTTCACCGATAATCAGGCGACCCTGCCCGCGGCCTTTCAGGGCATCTATCTTCTCCATTTCTTTCAAAAAGGGTTCACTTTTAACCAGCCGTTTTAAAATAGGGGGAAGCTGGGACATATCCACATCGATCTTAACATCTAAGTTAAAGGTATTGTTGTTTTTTTTATCAAGACCCAATCTCAGCGCACCGCTGCTCCCTGTAGAGTTGCCCAGGCGGGCCCGCAGACGCTCTCCTGCAAGTACCCCCTTTGATATGGTAAAGCAGCCATTCGCTGCTTCCAGGTTCAGATCGGCTACCGGCATAAAAATATTACCATCAGTCATGCATCCCGTAATAGTCAGGTTGTCCCAGTTTCCAAGCTCCTTTACTGAATGCCCATCTGTTTGAATTTTGATCTTGGGGACATTTCCCCCTTTTATAATATCAAAAATTCTCCGGATTACCGGCTTGTTTCCGGCCATTTCCATGGCTACTTTCCGGCTAAAATTTACATCCAAATTTTCAGCGGTAACTTCGAGAAAGATATAAGGAGTTTTTCGGTTTATTTTCAGATTTCCGCTCAGCTTAAGTAATGGGAAATCAAGATTCAGCTCTGTCAATGTAATTGATGTTTCCGTTTTATTGATATGAAAAGATCCTTCCAGCCCTTTTCCTGTTAAGACAAATTCTTTTGTTTTCCCTTTCAGGGTCAAGATAACCGGTGCGCATTTAATTTCAACATTTAACCCGCTATCTTTGTCCAGTTTGAAATCGGTCTTTAGATCGACTTTTGAAAGAGAAAACCTTTTTGCGGTTACAGGGGCAAAATGACTGACAACAGCTTGGGGATGGAATCCTTTCAGATTGACACTTCCTTCGATTATAGAGCCGTCAGGAGATATTTTCCCGGTGCAGAGCATATATTCCCAAGGCTCGGAGCTGCATCTGATATTAAATTCAGGCTTGCCGTAAGCAGAATAGATTTGCACGTGAATATCTTCAAAGCGGCAAATTGACCGGTCTTTTCGAATAAAATCAAAAGTGCCGTTTTCCACTCCAAAGATAAGATGTTTCCCCCCTGAATATAGACCTGAATCCAGAAAGGTTAAGAGATGCGATATCTTTTCGTTCAAAGATGCAACGGAAAAGATCCGTCCATCCTCTTTTCTCTCTCCGGTGGTCTCGGGCAGCCTTATCTCCAATTCAGGCATTTTAATCTGAATACTGCGAAACCGTATATTTCCAATAAAAAACGGCAGAATATTTGGATAAACCAGGGCAGATTTAAAATAACTACGAGTCTTTCCAGGAATGCAAATCTCACCTTTGTAGATCTGCAGGCAGGGACGTGGAAAAAAAGAAAGTTCGATTCTCTGAAAATCAACGGTTCCCTCTACCTTTCGAGAAATATGGTCAATAACGCTTTTTTTAAACCAGTTCTGGTTGATGACCCATGGGGAGAGAACCGCTGAAAGGATCAAAAGGAGCAAAATTGTCCCTGAGAATCCGATAATCCATTTAGAAATTTTTTTTAACATAAGGCTGCTGCGTTTTCAACCTTCCAGACTTCCCAGACCTTGCCGACAAGATCGGGTCCCGGCTTAAGGACGGGTTTGCCGGGCCGCCATCCAGAAGGAGTTGCTTCTTTTCCATTGGTTTTTCGAACATGTTGAAATGCTTGAATCTGGCGGATTAATTCATCGACATTTCGACCTACCGGCGGTGTTAGTATCTCAAAGGCCTGTACCACTCCGTCCGGATCAATTATGAAACGTCCACGCATTTCAACCCCGGCGTTCTTGTCATAGACACCGTAAACTTTGCCGATGTTTCCGGATCCATCCGATATCATTGGGAATGGAACACCTCTTTCAAGCATTTTAGATAGTTCGTTATCCTGCCACATCTTATGGACAAAATGACTGTCTACACTGATGGACAGCACTTCTACATTCAGATCCTGGAGTTCTTTGTATCTGGACGCAACTGCGGCCAATTCCGTGGCTCAAACAAAGGTGAAATCTCCAGGATAGAAACAGAGAGCTACCCATTTGCCAATATAATCTGAAAGCTTTATCTGACCAAAATCCCCCTTGTGATAAGCCGGTGCCTCAAAATCTGGTGCCTTGGCACCAACCATGACTGAAGACATAACAACCTCCTTTCCATGTTCCTGTTTTTCATTAGAAGCTTTTCTCCCTTCCTCTTCGCCAACTCTGATCCCTGTAGGTTTTCCACAACCAATCTCTAATTTTCTCATACCTTATTCCCTTTCCCAGCAGCTTCGACTCTTTCCTCTTGGGACATAGCTGCCAGTCGCTCGATCTCCTTGACGTCAATTCCAAGGCCTTCGGCTACTTTGCGGCCGTAATCCGGATCAGCTTTGTAAAAGAGCGCGGTCTGACGAATCTGGATTCGTTTTTCTGCTCCGTTGAGATGATCAACAAGATTACCTGCCAGGTTTTCACGATCCATATCGGTCATAACGTTACGGTAAAGATTGCCGGCCTGTACAAAATCGTCGTTTGGATGGGAGTAGGCATGACGATCTGCGTACTCTGAAACGTTAAAGGGAGGCTCGGCTGCCGCCGGATCAGGTGCCGGTCCATCAAAGCTGTTCGGCCAGTAGTTGGAGCCTGAGCCACCGTTTGTATCAAAGCGCATAAAACCGTCACGCTGATAGCTATTCTCAGGGGCGTTTTTGGGTGCGTTCACCGGGAGCAGGTGATAGTTTGGACCCAGACGATGGATATGGGTATCATGGTAGGAAAAAAGCCTGGCCTGAAGCATTTTGTCAGGTGAGGCGGCTATACCGGGAACTAAGTTGCCTGGACAAAAGGCGGCCTGTTCCACCTCGGCAAAATAATTGACAGGATTGCGGTTAAGGACCAGTCTTCCGACCTTGATCGGTGGGATGTCATTATGGGGCCAAACCTTGGTAATATCAAAAATGTCAAAACGGTAGTCATTTGCCTGTTCTGGAGTCATGATCTGCATTTCAAGGGTCCAGGATGGATAATCACCTCTATCAATGGCTTCGTACAGATCCCGTGTGGCATGATTTGAATCTTTTCCTGCCAGTTGCACCGCTTCCTCCCTTGTAAGATTTTTTATCCCCTGCTCGGTTTTGAAATGGTACTGCACCCAGAAATACTCGCCTTTTCCATTATACCATTTAAAGGTGTGGCTGCTGTAGCCGTTCATGTGACGATAGGTGGCGGGCGTGCCCCTGTCTGAAAACAGGATGGTGACCTGGTGAATTGATTCCGGAGTCAATGAAAGGAAATCCCAGAACATATCAGGGTCAGGAAGATTGGTTGCAGGGTGGCGCTTCTGGGTATGAATGAAGTCAGGGAACTTAAGGGGATCTCTGATGAAAAAGACGGGCGTGTTGTTACCCACCATATCGTAGTTGCCCTCTTTTGTGTAGAATTTTACGGCGAATCCTCTGGGATCACGTGCAGCATCGGCTGAACCTTTCTCACCTCCAACGGTGGAAAAACGGACGAAGACTTCTGTCCGTTTGCCGATTTCAGAAAGAAAATCAGCCTTGGTGTATCTGGTTACATCAGCGGTGACCTCGAAATATCCGCCCGCTCCAGCACCTTTGGCATGTACAACACGTTCAGGTATTCGCTCCCTGTCAAAATGGGCCAGTTTCTCAAGCAGGTGAACGTCCTGCATCAGTATCGGCCCACGCTTTCCGGCAGTAAGGCTGTTCTGATCGTCAGCTACAGGGATTCCAAATGCAGTAGTTAAAGTATTTCTTTTTTCTCCCATTTGCTGCCTCCTTTTTTGTTCAGATATCTGTTTTTGCCAAACACCGATTACGGCTCAATCTTATTAACTTAGGGTATTGTATATGCGAATTAAGGATTCATAATCAAAATAAACATAGCAGCAAGTTTACTGAAAA
>CAZRLQ010000130.1:0-6594 GCA_964600725.1 uncultured Desulfobacterales bacterium | reverse complement strand
GTATCTGTGAATTGGAGGAAGCATCGTTTTGTCCCGTCAGGGACATTCGAAAATAGCCCGGCAATTTATTGCCGGGATGAGATGAACGCAGTTCAGGAAGTCCTGTAAGGACAACAGAAAAAGATAAGCCTAAATTTAACAGTACAGGAATTTCCATTTGTCATAGGGTTATTGTTTTATCGTCACAATGCAGGGGCGAAAAACAATATAATTACAGCCTGAAAGTTCGCCCGAAGGGCGCTAAGTTCTAAAAAAATAAATCCAGCTAATCAACATCGTAGCTGCGAAAAAAAAGAGCAGCAAACCCACATCAAATATGACGGTTGCAATACTTCCATTCCGGACAAAAATATCCAGAAAAGCATCCATCCCCCACTCCAAAGGAGAAAAGGCGCTTATCTTTTGCATCAGTCTGGGCATGGCAAATACAGGAACCATGATTCCGCCCAAGGCTCCGGCAATTACAACGGATATGGAACCAAACATGGAAGCCTGTTCATAAGTTTCGGCAATTGTGCCGAGCATTACGCCATAACCTGTGGCAGCCAGGATGGCGGCAAGGGTTATAACAGTTATGGCAAATGGATCTGAACCCATCTCGAACTTTGGAGTTCCCAAAAATGGCAGTAAAAACATCCCGATAAGTAAAATCAGTACAAATTGTATCAAACAGATCAAAACATAAGCTGCTACTTTGCCTGAAATCAAGGTAAAATATGAAACCGGCATTGTCAATATGCGGGCTAAAGTTCCTGTCTGTCTTTCATTGATCAAAGAACCGGACATTGGAACAATGATAAAAAAAATGCCAAAAAGAGCCCAGGCAGGAACATTTTGCTGTACTGAAGTGGGAAGCTTCTCAAAGCCATTATGAAATGCGAATTTTTCCTTAACTTTCACCACCTGTTCATTACTCCAGTCAAAGTCTATTGCAGATACATCTTTAATCAGCTTTTCCGGCAGATGGAACCCCGCAGCTTTTTGGATGGCTTTATCTATTTTTATCGGCAGAAACTCAGATAATATTTTTACTTTTTCTTTTATTTCCAGGCCAAGAATTACCCTGTCCAAGGAACTGAGTACCGCTGAACGAAAGCTCCCATGTATAATCGGATCAAAATAGACAACAATTTCCGGGATATTTTCATCTTTTCTTCCAGATGAATCTTCCCCGGACGAATCTTCTATGGAAAGTGATTCCATCACAATACGCTTAGCCTGAGCTTTAACCGCCTCGGTCATCCCTTTCGGAATGATAATGCAGAGTTGAAAATCTTTGTTTACAACCGCTTCTACAGCGGCTTTTTCACTAATTTCATGGCTGTCAATCTGCTTTACAACTGCGGCGGAATCCGACTCAGACAATTTTTCTCCGATTATCCTGCTTAAAGAGTGTTTGTCTTTATTCACGAACAGAATCTTTATGCTGCTTTTCCCAATGGTTTTAAGAACATTTTCCTGAACAAGTGAGACGGCAATCACCAAAACGGCAGGCATGGCAAAAAGCACCAGCAGACCGGTTTTGTCACGCCAAAGGAGAAGAAGCTCCTTGAATATAACAGCAAAAAGTTTAACCATAATCAGTAAATAGCGAAATGTGGATCCTAAAGTATATTAAATTTCTGCGAGTTGTGGTGAAATGAAAAGACAAAATCTTCCCATCTCTTCCATTCTCCATTTCCCCGGCTCACCGTTTAATCCCTAAGACATTTCCCGGTTAAACCAAGGAAAAGCTCTCCCAGATTCCTGCTGCCTCCGGCCTGTTCGATCAATTCCCGAGGGTTTCCCTCGGTGATAATCCGTCCATTGTCAATAATTGAAACTTTAGAACAGAGCTGCTCTGCTTCTTCCATATAATGGGTTGTATAGATCATGGAAGTTTTGCTCTTTTGCAGCAGCCTCAACTTTTCCAGAATCATGTTCCGTGATTGGGCATCTATACCGACCGTCGGTTCATCAAGAAAAAGGATCTTAGGCGTGTGCAGAATTCCCACCGCTAAATTGGCACGTCGTTTCATTCCACCTGAATAAGTACAAACCAGCGCATTCGCCTTTTCTTCCAGACCAACCAGTTCAAGGCATTCAGATATCCTTTTTTTAAGCGGCTTGCCGTGCAATCCGTTAAGACGCCCGAAATAAGCCAGGTTTTCCAATGCAGTAAGTTTAGGATATAGAGCGATCTCCTGCGGCACAAAACCGAGAAATTTTTTAGCCTGTCCGGGATGCCTGATCAAATCAATACCAAAAAGAGTGATACTTCCCAGGGTCGGCTGCATTAAAGTGCTTAAAATCGATACAACTGTTGTCTTTCCAGCGCCATTTGGACCAAGAAGACCTATAATTTCTCCTTCATCAACAGAAATATCAATCCCGTTCAAGGAAGGATGCGTTGCCCCCTTATAGATTTTC
The DNA here is from genome assembly GCA_964600725.1 of uncultured Desulfobacterales bacterium. Taxonomy (GTDB): domain Bacteria; phylum Desulfobacterota; class Desulfobacteria; order Desulfobacterales; family CAZRLQ01; genus CAZRLQ01. The sequence continues at coordinate 4,185 of CAZRLQ010000130.1, read as the reverse complement.
ACCAAATTTCTGGCGTCCAGAACTCTTTTCCCAAAATGTTTTTTCTTTTCCGGACTTCTCATCTTTTATTATTTTGGCATTTAGTGCCGGATATTAAAGGCATTAAAAATAAGCGCCTGTTTTTAGCCATAACATTTTTCATATCACAAAACAGTTCTTCTTCCTGCACAGCGCAATCTCTTAAAATATCAGCCATTGCCCTGTATGTTTCTGTTTCAAGCGCTCGCCCCTTGCAGATTCGAGCTGAAGAAACCGCAAATTCGCGCCATCGGTCACCTGTATTCGTCAGTCTGCCTGAAATATCATATAATCGACTCTCTCCAAGAATACCGGCCGCTTCCTGCAAAAAGGCCGCGTACATAAAACGAAACCCGGCGCCACCGGTACCGATCTCCTCCTGCATCCTGACGACCTGTCCCAGATAGAGCGAAGCTTTATGTTCTCCTAATTTTTCAGGCCAGCTTTCAATCTGTTCTGCCAGATAACGAATCCCCTTTATCCCAAAAAGAAATATAGGAATTTTCAGCATGGAATTACATACATCTTTTATACCTTTAATGACGGCTTTTGGAAAATCAATATGATCAGGCATTTTTGACAGATAATACATCTTGCCTTTTGGAGCCATAGCACCCTTGGCAAATCTAGCATGCATCAAATCCTCACAGGAAATGACAACCGGCCGTGGAAAAACAGGATCACTGACAAGGTATTTATTCTCTTCTTTACCATAGACAATCAGATTATGCATATTAAAGTGAAACCTGTATGCCGACGGAAAATAGGGCAGCCAGAAAGCTCCGGTTTGACACCCGACCGGGATTTTACGGTTTATGACCGAATCAAGGACTTCCATGGCTTTTTCACGATCTTTAAACTTTTGTCTTTTTACTTTTATACCAAGTCTTTGAGTAACCCGCTTAAAGATTCTTCCGGTTGCAATACGAAAGGTGGTCAATGGAAGATAGTTAAGCCTGATAAAAGGAATGTATCCAAAAAAAAGTCCTCCTCCGATACCAAATGCCAAAGCTTCAGAAATATCTATTCCGTAATGGAAAAGAAGATTCGCCGTAACCCCGCTTTCACAATGAGCAAATTGCCTATGCTTAAAATCTATTTTCATATTTTTTAGTTTCTTAAAGCCAGTTTGAAAACTTTCGATCTGTACGGTTGAATGCCGGCTATTCATTTAATACTATCTTGGGAACGGAAACGAAATAACTTCCATAAGCAGGCGCATAGATTTGGGTTGGGCTGGCCTGAAGTTATGATGCTTAAATGGGGAAGTTATTTCGTTTCCGTTCCTAAGCATCAGCCGGCATTTTGCAGAGCTGCTCAACAGAAATACCGAAAAGATCTGCATATCTTAGCAAAACAGAAAGATCCAGTCGTTTAAATACAACAGGTTTAAGATGCCGTTTTACCCTCCAGCGAGAAAAATTAACGTATTTGGATAAAAGTCTCACATTCATCTGGTTTTTTACCATATAATATGCTAAAGGACTGAGTTCTCCTGCCTCAACTCTTTTCGCCACACCTGAAACCCGTTCTTCAAGCACCTCCCATGCCTGTTTCAAAGTAATATTCTTCGGTTCCCATCCACCGCTTGGAACCAGCACATATTTGCCGTCATCATCAACTGCGTAGCAGACTTCGGAAATACCGTCAGCCATTCCGAAATCCTGGGGTACATCCTTTTTTTTCATTTATCGTCCTGCATATCGTTTCACAGATTAACAGATTCTGTTTTGTCTCGCTCCCTGCCAATACCTACCAGTCCAAATTCACCTGCTCTGCCGAACTTAAGGCAATAGATCTGCGACAAACCGAAATCTTTATCTTTTCCGAATTTTATTGCAGGATTTATACCTTTTGTACATTCCGGCAGGATGAAAATCTTTCTTTCTTTCAGACTCAGGGCTGCAACAGCGATATCAAAGCCATGACTTGCCGGAAAACTCCCGTACAAAGAAGTATATGCGGCAGCACGAGGATGTAAAGATATCTGCTGCATGTAATGACGACCGCACTCTTTGTGGCCGTCAGAGCCGATGATCAAAAGAGCATTTTCAGAAAACCCGCTGTTCTTTATCATGGAATTTCCGATTTGCGCATAATTAATAAAACCATATTTTGGATCATCTCCTTTGCATCTGGTGAGCAGAAAAAATACAGCTCCTTCACCTGCAACAGCGCTTTGACGATTAAAATCAAACGGTTTTATAACAGATGCTAAATGGAGATCTCTTTTTTTTATTCCCTGACTAAAAAAACGGTAATAACAATAGCCAAGCAGATCACTGTAAATATCAACACCTCCAAGCAGCACAGAATCAACCCGTTTTTCCTCCAGCCATTGGCGGGCGCAAAGAAATGCCAAAGAAACAGACATCTCAAACTGGCTGACTGTAAGGTTCGGACCGGCGGCCTTTAAAAATATCGAAAGATGGGAAGCAGCGGCATTGTGAACAGAGTTGGAAAAGAGCAGTGGGGATGCACAGATATCACCATCATCTATTAATGAATCCAGAAAGTCGCAGCTCGTACGAACCGCGCCATATCCGGTGGCAATGATGATTCCCATCTTTTGCCTGTCGATCTCAGGCATCGGGTTAGATATCCGGGCATCTTCTAAAGCCAGGCGTGCTCCTAATAGAGCCATTTTGGAATAATGGTCAATTCGACGCAGTTCTCTTTTTTTGTAGAAAGACTTGATAGGAGATGTATCGACCAAAAAAGCAGGCACCTCGATTCTTTTATTCTCTACATTTAAAAGATATTTTCCGGGCAGAATTTTCCGCCCGGAAAGGGCCCGCTTAAAATCGGCCATTCCGCAGCCAAATCCGCCAAGTACGCCTATTCCTTGAATTGCAATTAGCATAGTCAAAATCTACACTTCAAAAACGTAAATGAAGTAACTGCTGCCGGTATTGCAATGCAGGATTTAGGTATAAGGTTATCTGCCTAAAACCAAAACAGCATTGCCGCCGCCAAAGGCTAATGACTCCGATATGGCAAAACATCCGCTTATCTTTTTGTTATACTGCAGCGGAGAGACTGGAAGCTCCGGATCCCTGATGGTAAAACCAGCACTGGCAGGAATTTCACCTCTTTCCAAAAAAGCCGAGGTAAGCGCAGCTTCAATGGCCCCTGCTGCACCAAGGGTATGCCCTGTATAACCCTTTGTAGAGAAAAAAGGAATTCCTGGCAGTATCTCGCTTAAAACAGAGGCTTCTACACGATCATTATCCACAGTGCCGGTACCATGAGCATTGACAAAGGCTATATTTTCAGCTCTGATGCCGCTTGTTTCCAAAGCAAAGGCAATGGCTCTTTTTAATCCCTTTCCATCAGGTCTGGGTGTTGTTAAGTGATAAGCGTCGGAAACAGATCCGTAACCAAAGACATGTGCGATAGCCGGCTGTTTTCTTAAATCAACCATGTCTTCGGATTCCAGAATCAGCACAGCCGATCCCTCTCCCAGGTTAAGTCCCCTGCGGGTTTTGTCAAAAGGTCTGCATGGTAAGTCATCGGTAATCATCATGGATATAAAACCGTTATAGGTAAATCTGCACAATTCATCCGATCCTCCTGCAATGACTGCATCGCAGATTCCTGATCTGATCCAGGCAGCTCCCAGTCCGATGGCATCGGTTCCTGAAGAACATGCATTGATAATTGTTTGACATGGACCGGTTAAATTGAACTCTCTTGCTATAACAGCAGCCGGGTTGCTGGCTAAAAATCTTTTTATTGGCATCATGTCAGGCTTAAGGCCTGCGCGGTACTCTTTGTAGAAATGCTCATCATTCATAGCGCAGCCCACAGTAGTGCCTATGCAGACTCCTACCCGTCTGTTCTGCATCTGTTTACGGCCCCACCTTGCCTTATCGATCGCTTCACAGGCAGCAGCAACAGCCATTTTACAGGTTCTTGAAACTTGAAGTTTATCATTGAAAACTATGCTGGAAAAATCTTCAAGAACTTCAAAAACCGGATAAATTACAGAATGACTGCTGGAAAACCTGACAGGCGGATTGCAGCAACACTCTCCATTAAGCATGGAATCCATACAACCGAAAAGATTTAGTCCAGCAGCGGAAATACAGCCGATTCCACTAATGGCTACCGGTGAACAATTCACATGAGACTCCGGTTTTCAAGAGGCATATTAAGGCATCCTTT
>CAZRLQ010000129.1:0-6636 GCA_964600725.1 uncultured Desulfobacterales bacterium | reverse complement strand
ATACTTAAAGCGCCTTCTTTTATCATAGATATTGAAATATTATTTATCGAAAATCAAACAGCGATTCAAGTTCACCAATAATGGTTACTTCATCAGTATGTTTTGCAGTTGAAAGCTCCTTTACCAGCAAGCCTTGAGCGGTATCATAAAGTTTACGTTCTCCAAAAGACAAATCCTTTGTTAATTTCAAAATAAAAAGATCCCTGTAAACTTCTGCCACATCAAAAAGTGAACCCGTTTTAATTTTATCCATGTAATCTCTATACCTTCGGTTCCATGGCAGACTTTCAAAAGAGGAATTCTGCTTTTTTTTCATGACATCGTACACTTTAGGGATGTCTCTTTCATCAATAATATCTCTTAGTCCGACCGAGGTCACATTCCAGGTCGGAATCATTATAACCATGTCATTTTCAAGAACCTTCATGATGTAAAAATCATGAGTCTCACCATTTATAACTCTGCTTTCAATAGATTCAATACGGCCAACCCCATGTGCGGGATATACGGCAAGGTCACCTTCTTCAAATACTTGGGATTCTTGTTCAGATAGATCTTGTTTATTAGTCTTTTTATCATTCATATTGACACCGATATTGTAAATAGTTTGTTTAGATAACAATTCTTTCCAATATGTATGCTATGTTAGAGCTTAAATGCCGATTATTTCCAGGTCAATTGACACAGACAAATATTGAAATTTCAACTCCGCCACATAAATTTATCTCCCCCTTCCCCGCCAGAGAATTTGGCCAAATTCGATAATTTATGAACTCATAGGTATCTTCAGCCGCTATTTTTTTCAGTTATTAAACCGATAATACCCCAAGTCACCAAAATGTTGAAAAATATTGAAATGCTGAACTTTTTAACATGGTTTTAATAAATAATCAAATAAAAAAGGGTTGCCACAAAAGTGACAACCCTTTTCATAAAGATAAGATATTAAAAAAATCTTGTTTTATTACATCAAGAAAGGCACCATAAGCAGCGCAACAACATTTAATATCTTGATCATTGGGTTAATGGCGGGGCCTGCAGTATCTTTGTAAGGATCGCCTACTGTATCACCGGTAACCGCTGCCTTATGAGCATCACTTCCTTTGCCCCCCAGATGACCATCTTCAATATATTTCTTTGCATTATCCCATGCAGCGCCACCTGTTGTCATGGAAATAGCAACAAAAAGACCGGTTACAATACTTCCGATGAGAAGTCCTCCAAGTGCAATCTTACCTAACAGAAGACCGATGATTATCGGTGCAACAACAGGTAAAAGAGCTGGCACTACCATTTCCTTGAGTGCAAACTTGGTGACGATATCAACACATGCGCCATAATCCGGTTTTGCAGTTCCCTCCATAATGCCGGGTATCTCCCTGAACTGACGTCTTACTTCTTCAACAACTGCTCCACCTGCATTTCCAACAGCTTTCATAGCGATTGAACCAAAAAGATAGGGGAGAAGACCTCCGACAAAAAGACCAATGATCACATTAACATCACTTAAGTCAAATTTCAGATCACCACCTTTTCCATGCAATGCAAACTCCTGTACATACGCTGAAAAAAGAACAAGTGCGGCAAGACCCGCAGATCCAATGGCATATCCTTTTGTCACGGCCTTTGTTGTGTTTCCGACAGCATCGAGCGGATCGGTTACGGCACGGACACTCTCATCCATTTCAGCCATTTCGGCAATTCCGCCGGCATTATCCGTGATAGGACCGTAGGCATCAATAGCAATAACCATACCTGTCATTGAAAGCATTGACATAGCGGCCATAGCAATACCGTAAAGGCCGGCCAGACTATAAGAAATATAAATACTAAGAGCAATAACAATTACCGGAGCAGCGGTTGACTGCATACTGACGGCAAGACCGGCTATAATATTGGTACCATGTCCGGTAGTTGATGCTTCGGCAATCGACTTTACCGGCCCATAAATACCTGTATAATATTCTGTTATAATAACTATAACAACTGTAAGGACAAGACCGACCAGAGTCGAATAATAGATGGACATGGCAGATATGTCGCCAATCCCGACCATCAGGTGAGAACTGGCATAGTAAAATGCAATTGCTGCAAGAATTGCTGCACCGAACATTCCTTTGTACAAGGCGCCCATGATATATTCACTTTTGCCAAGCCTGACAAAAAAAGAGGCCGCAATTGAAGCTATAATAGAGATTGCACCAAGTACCAGTGGAAATTCAACTACAATGATATTTTTGGGGAATAAAAGACTTCCGATAAGCATTGCGGCAACAGCGGTAACCGCATAGGTCTCGAAAAGATCAGCGGCCATACCGGCACAGTCGCCAACATTGTCACCAACATTATCAGCAATGGTAGCCGGGTTTCTTGGGTCATCTTCCGGAATACCGGCTTCAACCTTACCTACAAGGTCGGCACCGACATCAGCGCCCTTTGTAAAAATACCACCTCCAAGTCTGGCAAAAATGGAAATAAGACTTCCACCGAAACCAAGAGCAACAAGAGCTCCGACATCACGTGTAATAGCATAATATCCAGCTACAGAAACCAGCGCCAGGCCTGCAACCATCATTCCTGTAACCGATCCGCCCCTGAAAGCCATCATAAGACCGGCCGCCATTCCTTTTTTTGAAGCTTCAGCAGTTCTGACATTGGCAATAACAGATACGCGCATTCCGACATATCCGGCTAAAAATGAAGCGGCTGCTCCTGCTAAAAAGCCTATCGCTGTTTTTGCTCCAAGGGTTGCAAAAATAATGATAAATATTATACCTCCTGCAATTCCCATGCTTTTAAGCTGCCGATTAAGATAAGCAATTGCACCCACTTTAATGGCTCCTGCAATTTCCTGCATCCTTTCATCTCCAGCAGAAGAACCTTTAACTATTCCTGCAATTATAAGAGCAAAAATAACGCCTGCAAGACCGACCAGTGCACAATACAAAGGTAAATTTTCCAGTACTGCTTCCATTCTTTTCCTCCATCTGATGTTAACGTTAAATCATAATTTTCTTGTGGTTAAAGCGATTCATTCCCTCCTTTGTACCTTTACAAAGGATTGTAACCACAGCATTGCTGGCATTTTGGATAATCTGGTTTAGAAACTCTCTTTCTTTGATGGTAAAATTGCCAAGAACATGGCCCACCACTTTGTTTCCGCTTCCAGAAATTTCAATGCCGCGGCCAATGCCGATGCGAAGACGTGTAAAATCAATCCCGCCAAAGGCATCAATTAATGATCTAATTCCTTTATGCCCCCCATGACCTCCTTTCTCCATGATTTTCAATCTTCCATATGCAAGATCTATGTCGTCATGAATAACCAACATATCTCTGCTTGATATCCTGAAATATTTGGCCAATTTTAATACCGGAGTTCCGCTGTTATTCATGAACGCCATCGGTTTTGCCAAAATAACATCAATGCCTTTAATTGAGCCGCGTCCAAATATTGTATTAAATTTTTGTTTATCAAATGAAATAGAATAAGTGCTTGCAACTTCATCAACCGCCATAAAACCGGCATTATGACGAGTCAAAACGTATGCTTTCCCGGGATTTCCCAGGCCAACGACAAGTTGCAAACTCCTTTGCTGCATAAAATGCTTATTTACCAAAATAAGAGAAAAGCCACCTCCCATAAAAAGCTGTTCAATTAAGCCCCAATTCAGCTTGAGCCTGTTGAAGCAAAAGAAACTTCTGAAACTGAAAGTTCTTAAATCATTATTTTTCAGGAGTCTCTTCGGATTCTTCTTCTGCCTCTTCTTCTCCTTTCAGTTCCTCTTCTTCAGCAGATGGCTCTTCTTCTTTCTTTGCAGCTAAAATTGTTAATACAGTAAAATTGGTATCTGAAAGAATATCAATTTTATTATCGGAAGCGATATCTTCAACGTGGACAGAATCACCTATATCCAGATCAGTGATGTCAATTTCAAAAGCTTCCGGAATTTCGTTGGGAAAACAAGATATTTCAAGCTCATGGCGGACAAGCTGTAAGAAACCGCCAAGCTCAATGCCTTTTGATTTTCCCTTTATAACAACCGGAACCTTGACGTTTATTTTTCTATCCATAGAAATTTCATAAAAATCAACATGCAGATAATTTCTTGAGAGAGGATCTGTCTGCAATTCCTTGATCATCGCGGATTTGTTGGATATTTGACCATTTTGAATCTTAAGGTCAAAAAGAAGTCGGGCAACATTGCCTTTTTTCAAAGCAAGTTCCAGTTCAGACAAGCCAATGGTAAGTAAAATGGGGTCTGTTTCCGGTCCATATAAAACAGCAGGTATTTTTCCTTCACGACGAAAACTTCGGGCAGGACATTTGCCGGATGCAGTTCTCATATTCACTTTTAGTTCATATAACTCCAAAAAAGCCTCCTTAAAAAGTTCTTTTTATCCCATTTTGCAAATAGCAAAAACCTGGATGAACAGCTTTTAGCTGTTGGGTATTAACCGCTAATACCTAATGACACAAGTCCAATTAATGTATGGTTTAATGAGCAGTAGACAGAATCTCCACAATAATGCACGATGATCCATAAGTGTCTCCTACATTAAACAAAAAGAGATGTAACCGAGTCACCTCGATGACAACGGATAATCGCTTCGCCAACCAAATTTGATATTGAAAGTATTTTTATTTTATCACAATTGACGGCTTTGCCGACCAATGGAATCGTATCAGTCACAACGAGAGATTTTAAATCAGATTCGATAATTCTGTCAACGGCAGGACCCGACAAAACAGGGTGACAACAGCATGCGTGTACTTCTTTTGCACCGTTTTTCATCAGTGCTCCCGCTGCTTCAGTTAATGTTCCTGCTGTATCTACCATATCATCAAGTATTATTGTGACTCTGCCTTCAACATTTCCAATTACAGCCATTGCCCTGGCTTCGTTTGGAACTTCCCGGCGCTTGTCGATAATCGCCAGTCCCGCATTCAGCCGCTTGGCAAATGCTCTTGCTCTTTCAACTCCTCCGGCATCGGGGGAGACGATCATAATGTTTTCATCAAAATTTGTTTTGATATAATCAATTGCAACAAATGATGAAAAAAGATTATCGACCGGTATATCGAAAAAACCCTGAATTTGACCAGAATGCAGGTCTACTGTTATTATCCTTGTTGTTCCTGCTGTGATAAGCAAATCAGCCACCAATCTTGCGCTTATCGGAACCCTTGGAGCAACCTTTTTGTCCTGACGCGCATAACCGTAATAAGGTATCACAGATGTAATTCTGCTCGCAGAAGCTCGTTTAAGAGCATCTATAAGAAGAAGCAACTCAACAAGATTATGATTAACCGGTCTGCACGTTGATTGAACGATAAATACATCCTTGGATCTTACATTTTCATGAATCTCTATCTGTATTTCGCCGTCGCTGAATGTGTTTATCTTGGCACCACCAATGGGTATATCAAGATATTTAGATATAAGTCCGCTAAGATGAGGGTTTGAATTTCCCGAGAAGATAACGAGATCATTCATGTTATTGAAATTTCCTTAAATTTATGACTATCGGTATATTCAACATATCAGCAGCTCGTGCTTAAACCGATAAAGTTTTTTGTTTTCGCCATCCTTAATAAAGCCGGTTGAAAATCATCTATTTTGCCCAATTTCAACGTCAGGTTAGAATTTAAAATTTTGCAAAAAGTAAAGTTTTGAGTCTCTATTTTTGCTTTCTCTTATGAAAGACGGCTAAGAATTTTGGCTGGGGCGGGAGGATTCGAACCTCCGAATGCAGGAACCAAAATCCTGTGTCTTGCCGCTTGACGACGCCCCAGCATAAAATCTTTGCAGATTTATGAGTCCGTTTATTTATGGTCTTTTCGCCCGATCTCTGCGCCTGTCCGCACCTGCCTGCCGCACTTCGTTTGGCGCAGACATGAACACATGGGCAGGCGAGCCTGAAAGTAAGCGAAATTGAGCATTTTTTAAAAGTCTCAAAAGCTATATCATATCAGTCAAATAACAGAGCCATTCTTTTTTATTCTGCAAAAGAAAGTTGTATGCTCTTTGCGCTTTTTTAAAATTAGAAAAAAGACCGAATACAACAGACCCGCTTCCCGACATAAGAGATCCGTTTGCACCAAGTTTTATAAGAACTTCTTTTGCTTCATTAATTCCCGGATATTTTGATGATGCAAACACCTCCAGATCATTACATAGATGTTGCTTAACGTTAAAATTTCCAGCCTTAAAATTTTCCTGTATATTTATTTTCTTACACTTTGTCAATCCTAAATTAAGGTTTTTATAAACGTACGCCGTAGAAAGAGTAAAACCAGGATAGATCAATACTACATTAAACAAAGAAAGGCCCTTGTAAATTTGTAGTTTTTCACCAGCACCGGTTGCAATAGACGGCTTCTTTAAAATAAAAAAAGGTACATCTGCTCCAATTGAAAATCCCATATTCATAAGTTCTTCAATTGAAAAAGGATAGCCGTAATAATAGTTTAATCCCAATAAAACAGCGGCAGCATTACTGCTTCCGCCCCCAAGTCCTGCGGCGACCGGTACCTGTTTGTCTATTACTATTTTTACAGCTTCATTTTTGCAGAATCTATGAAAAAATAGTTCCGCCGCTCTGCAAGCAAGGTTTGTCATGTCTTCAGGAACT
>CAZRLQ010000128.1:0-6653 GCA_964600725.1 uncultured Desulfobacterales bacterium | reverse complement strand
AAAAACAGGATAAACGACTTGACAACACTGGTAAATCTATGTTTGGAGAATTACCGTTCAAAGGGTTTTTGACTTTGCCGCATTAGGTACTTGTAACTCAATGTCATTAACTGTTGACAGTTTCGTAAAAAGTCGAAAAATCAATTTTTTACCACAACATATTGATTAGTGAACAGATCGAGTAGTTATATGCTGTGGTCAAAATAAAATGTTAGGACTTTTTGCGAGCGCATCAACAATCTCCCTTTTTCAAAGGGGGAAGTGCAGAGGCTGCCAGAATTTTTTATAAGTTACAAAGCCTCTTTACAAGTATCAATGATCTTTACGTATATTGAAAAGCCGGCAGGTATTTTCCCATATCTGATCAGCTAACAGGACCGGATCTTCCCCCATTGCCTCTGCCAGTTTAAACAGCACCGATTTAACAAAGGCGGGCTCATTCCGTCTGATACTGTTTTTAATTGGTGCCGGAGTAAGATATGGTGCGTCAGTTTCAATAAGAATTTTTTCCCTCGGTATTAGTGAAACCATATTGCGCAAGTTTGCTCCGCGCTGCTTAATGGTTATAATGCCGGTTATACCGATATAAAATCCAAGCTCAAGATAAGCGCTCAGTTCTGTTTTGTTTCCGCTGAAACAGTGGACAACCCCTTTTCTTTTTTTACTATGCCGCTTCAATATTTCAAGAAAGCGGCCATTTGAATCCCTTTCGTGGAAGATAATCGGAAGATTCAACTCGTCAGCGATCTCAATCTGTTTTATAAAACAGAGTTCCTGATCTATTTTTGGCGAATACATACGATTAAAATCAAGCCCGATCTCTCCCCATGCATGTACCGATGGATTTCCGGCAAGAGCGCGGAGGAATTTAAGTGTCTTATAATCACACTGTTTTGAATCATGTGGATGAATACCTACCGAAGCAAACAGAAAAGATTTGGATTCAGCCAGGGATACGGCTTTAATTGAACTTTTTTTGTTTATTCCCACTATCATCATTTTTTCAACGCCGGCATCATTTGCACGTTTTATAACTGCATCAATATCCTTGTCGTATGATCTGTCATCAAGATGACAGTGGCTGTCAAATAATTTCATGATTGATTTCCATTATTTTTTCCGCTCATATATGAGTTATGAGTTTTGAGTAAGGACAAGGAGGTTTACCATGTCATTTACCCTGCCTTTATACACCCCGCCCGATTTCAGTCAACCCCGATTTAAAAATTTACCTCTTGTGATTTTTAAACCGGTTTTACAACAAGGCATCGCCCCTGAAAATTATCACGCTACTTCCGTTTATCCGGAATACTTTCATCTAAGGCAAGGCATCTGGCGTTTAATTGAAAAATCGCGCATGGACTGCGTTGTGGTTCTTAAGCCGGATGACCTGCTGGAAGTAAAAGAATTTCGTCATCTAAAAGAAGGGGATCTTGTAGCATGCGGCCGCAGCGAAGAGGGTGAAGAAGGCATTTTTATAGATGTCAATGGCTTTGATTTCCCGAATCGTACTTATGAAAAGTTTGCTTTCCGTTTACACAGAACCAGGGAGACATCTTTTTCAGTCGATTATGATGAACTTTACGACCTGCTGGATTATGAACAAAAAAACGGATTCATCGTTTGGGTATTGGGTCCGGCGATAGCTTTCGACCTTGATGCACGCAATGCTTTTTCATCTCTGATTAAAAAGGGTTATGTCCATGCACTTATGGCGGGAAACGCTCTTGCAACCCATGATATTGAAGGATCATTTTATGGGACTGCCCTGGGACAGAAAATTTATACAAAAAAACCGGTTGAACTCGGCCATTACAAACACCTAGATGCTTTAAACAGAATTCGAGCTGTCGGATCAATTGAAGAGGGGATTGAAAAGGGACTTCTAAAAGACGGCATTATGTATACACTTGTTCAGGAAAAGATTCCCTATGTGCTGGCCGGATCCATCAGAGATGATGGACCGCTTCCCGAAGTTATAGAAGATGTTTACCAGGCGCAAGACAAAATGCGATCATTAGCTGTGCAGGCAACAACGGTCATTGCATTGGCAACCCAGTTGCATAGTATTGCTGCGGGGAACATGACACCATCTTATGCCGTAACGGAAAATAATCAAGTCCGGCCTGTTTATTTTTATTCAGTGGATATGTCTGAATTTGCCGTCAGCAAACTGGCGGACAGAGGTTCCTTAACCGCACGGGCTATTCTTACCAATGTTCAGGACTTTGTTGTAAATGTTGAACGCGGGCTGGAAAAACGCAAACCAAAGACCGATAAAATAAGGTTATAATGGATGGAATGGATCATTCTGATATTAGGAGCGGGCTTCTTTTTTTCACTTAATCACATTTTCAGAAAAAAGATTCTCGAAGATGTAAATGTATTGGACATGATGATATGTACGGGCACATTCGGGTTTTTAATAGTGCTTCCTTTTTTCAGGTTTGTGGAATTTAGTATTTCCTTATGGAATCTATTCTTGATTATACTAAACACCGCTTTTGCTTTCGGGGGTTCTTTCCTGCTTAACATGGCTTACAAGAAGTGCGAGATTTCAACGGTATCTCCGCTGCTGAATATAAATCCATTATTTGTTATTGCGCTGTCGTATTTCATGCTTGGAGAAATATTGACCGTCATACAGTTTATAGGCGTTATGTTGATATTAATCGGCGGCTACATATTGACACTGGCAGATATAAGATTATTCTTTTATCCTTTTACTTCACTTCCGAAGAAGTATTTTATTACTGTACTCTCTACACTTGTATTATGGAGTTTTTGTCCTGTAATTAACAGAATTGTATTGCAAGACGTCGATTCTTTTTCTTACATGTTCTTTTTTGTCATGTTTATATTTCTTATTCAAATCGTCTTAATAGTGTTAAAAAACAGGTTTCAGGATGTAATCATGCTGGCAAGAAAAAAGTGGTATCTTTTAGTGATTACCAGCTTATTCTGGATTGTCAGCGATTTTTTGCATCTGGCCGCCATTGAAGTGCCGGCGGCGGTAGTCTCCCTGGTAATGCCGGTGAAGAGGTTATCCAACTTAATGACCGTCATACTTGGAGGAGCCCTGTTTAAAGAAAGAAATCTTGCCGTTAAATCTACGGCTTGTGTATTAATGGTAGCGGGCCTGTTTATAATAGGATTGGGTGTGAAAAATAGTTAGTGTCTATCCATAAATGTCCTATTCCCGGACAGCCTCATAGTTAGAAACGGGATAATAGATTATCCGAGTCAACAGGAATTTTCTGCTGACAGTCAAATCGCACACTTTTCTTGACTATACCTGTATTCAAATGTATATTCGGAAAAATAGAATAATCGGGGTCGGTCATATTTCCGGCTATTATCAAAAAAATCTATCCGCAGATTGCGCAGATAAAAAAGACTGGCCGTTAATCTGTGCAATCTGCGGATTAATCTTTTCCCGGTTTTTTTATTATACCTGCTGATGGCCAAAGTTAGAACCAAAGCCGAATAATCAATATAGAGGAAAAGTCTTTTACATAGGCATACTTGCTGCATTAGGCTTTGCTTCTGCTTTGTTTAAGGTATATATTGAGATACATAAAAAAGGAGGTTTTGCAAATGGATTGGGGAATGGAAAATCGTTTGGCACGGCTTATTAAATCGGATGGTCACTGTTTTTTTCTGCCCATTGATCATGGATACTTTCAAGGGCCAACCAACAGGCTTGAAAAACCCGGCGAGACAATACGCCCATTGATTCCTTATGCTGATGGGCTATTTGTAACCCGCGGCATACTTCGTTCATGTGTGGACCCCAAGACCAGTCCGCCGCTTATTTTAAGAGTCTCCGGCGGATCGAGTATTATAGGAAAAGATCTTGCCCATGAGGCGATTACGACTTCTATTCAAGAATCGGTTCGTCTTAATGTAGCGGCTGTAGGCATGTCGATCTTTGTAGGAACCGATTACGAGTATGATTCTCTTGTAAATTTGGCGGATCTTGTAAATGAATGTGAAGATTTTGGTATTCCGGTGATGGCTGTTACCGCGGTGGGAAAAGAACTGGAAAAAAGAGACAGCAGGTATCTTAGTCTGGCCTGCAGGATTGCCGCTGAATTTGGAGCAAGGGTAGTAAAAACATACTGGTGCGAAAATTTTGAAAAGGTCGTCAATGGATGTCCCGTTCCTGTTGTAATGGCCGGAGGACCAAGGTGTGATACGGAAAGAGAGGTCTTTGAATTTGTTCATGATGGCATGCAAAAAGGCGCAATCGGTTTGACTCTCGGCAGAAATGTCTGGCAGCATGATTACCCTGCGGCTGTTATGAAAGCACTCCATGCAATTGTTCACAACAATGTTTCTGTGGAGGAAGCCCAGGATATTTTTGAAGATGAAAAAATGAAAAAATAAGAAGGGTTGCCAACAGTTGAAAGCAGTCTCGTTGAATTAGGGACTAAACAAGAAATTATTGCAGATCTGCCTGTCGCGGTTGCGACCTGCCGGCGTGCAACACACAGGCAGGCGCAGACAGGTTTCTGTAAGTTTCAGGGAATGATTGAATGGAAAATTTATTTAAGAAAAAAGATTTAGCTCCGTTTATTGCAAAATACTCTGCATATCCAGAGGAACTTGCTCTGCGCGCATATACTTCCAGACTTATAGGAAGTGACAGAAATCTTGTTCTTCATGGCGGCGGCAACACTTCAGTTAAAATGAAGCTGAAAAATATTGTAGGTGAAGATCAAGATATTATATTTGTGAAAGGAAGCGGAGCAGATCTGTCGACTATTGAGCCGGATGAATTCGTGGGGCTTAATATGGAGCCCCTTCGAAAACTGCGAAATCTTGAAACAATTTCTGATACAGAGATGGAAAATCAGCTTAAAATCCATCGAATCTACGCTTTTTCTCCGGACCCTTCGGTTGAAGCACTTATTCATGCTTTTCTTCCACATAAATATATCGATCATACCCACGCCGACAGTCTTCTTGTTTTGACAAATCAGAAAGAAGGAGAAAAAATTGTAAAGGAGGTTCTTGGACCAAAGATCGCCGTTTTACCCTATATAATGTCGGGTCTTCCCCTGGCTAAGGCGATGATTCAGCAATATGAAAATAATCCGGACATTGAAGCATTTGTAATTTTAAATCATGGAATATTCACCTTTGCAGATGATGCCGTAACATCTTATGAAAGAATGATTAATTATGTGAACAGGGCGGAAACATATATTCAGGAAAAGTTGCAAAACATCTCCCTTATTACAGCCCGCCCTGATATAACCCGTCCGGATAATTTCAGATCTTATGCAGCCATGGTATTACAGATTGTCCGTGGAATATGTGCTCACAAGGCTTTTGACAATAAAATACGCCGATTTTATGTGGAACTGCGGAATACGCCGGATCTTGTTGAAGCCTCTTTCTCCAATGAAGCCAAGACTGTATGCCAAAGCGGTGTTTTAACACCTGATCATGTGATTCGCACAAAAAACAAGATGGTTTATATTGATTCTGTTCTGGAAAACGAAGAGCTTCTTAAAGACCTCGTCAAACGGAAAGTAGAGGATTTTAAAAATGATTATCACTTCTATTTTGAAAGTCAGATAAAAGCCAAAGGAATCAAGAGAGAAGAACTGGACCCCTACCCGCGTCTTTTTTATTTTGCAGGTCTGGGACTTGTCGCCCTTGGATTTACCCGGGAGGAGGCCTGCATTGCTGCAGATATCGGCGAACATACCATTTATGCCAAACTTCGCGCTAAAGCCATTGGAGAGTATACACCTATTTCCGATTCCCATGCTTTTGATATGGAATACTGGAGCTTGCAGCAAAAGAAGATGAAAAAATCTTCTCCTCTTTTGCTGCAGGGACAGACGGCTTTTATTACAGGAGGGGGCGGTGCAATCGGTTTCGGCATTGCAAAGCAGTTGCTAAGAGCAGGAGCGGTCGTTGCCATATCCGATATTGATCAGCTCCGTTTGCAAAAGATTCAGAAGATACTTGCTGAAAGATACGGCGAAAAACAGGTTGAAATAATTGACTGTGATGTCACGGATTATCAATCCGTGGAAAAAGCTTTTGAGGCATTCAGCAGCAGAGTCGGCGGCATCGACATTTTGGTTCCAAATGCCGGAATTGCCCATGTAGCTACAATAGAAGCGCTTGATCCAAAAGTATTTGACCAGGTTATAAGTGTCAATTTAAAAGGGACTTTCAATGTAATTAAGGCATCTATCCCTGTTTTTAAAAGGCAGGGGACAGATGGAAATATTGTCGTTATAAGTTCAAAGAATGTATTTGATCCAGGGGCGGCATTCGGGGCTTACAGTGCTTCAAAGGCCGGTGCTCACCAGATTTCCAAGATAGCTGCGCTGGAGCTTGCCGAAATAGGGGTGCGGGTCAATATGGTCAATCCGGATGCTGTATTCGGAGACGAAGAGATATCTTCCAAGCTATGGGATCTTATCGGTCCGGACAGAATGAAGTCTCGTGGGCTGGACGCAGAAGGCTTGAAAGAGTATTACCGCAAAAGAAATCTTTTGAAAGTACGTGTATTGGCCGAACATGTGGGAAATGCCGTGGTTTTTTTTGCAAGCGGCCAGACCCCTACCACCGGCGCGTCTCTCCCAATAGACGGCGGTATTCCTGCTGCTTTTCCCAGATAAATGAGA
>CAZRLQ010000127.1:0-6668 GCA_964600725.1 uncultured Desulfobacterales bacterium | reverse complement strand
GACTTATTATTTGGCTTTGGTTCTAACTTTGGCTGTAAGCAGGTGTAATAAAAAAAACCGGAAAAATTTTTTTATAATGGCCGAAAATATGACCGGCCTCTATTATTTTTTAGTCCCTTAAGATTTTCCGAGTCTTTTATACTTGCTGTTTTTTAAGGATAAAAATATGGCGTTTAAATGGTTCAATAATAAAAAAGATACTCAAAATAAAAATGATATTTTGCTAAAACAAAAAAACAAAAAAAAATCTGCTGCACAAGATTCTGCTGATGAGAAAAATTTGAATATTTTTCCAGCAGATTCCGGGAAACAGATATCAGATTTAAAAGATTCAGCCAGGTTTTTAAACCGTCTTAAAAATCGTCTGTCCAAAACCAGAAAAACCCTTGCTTCCGGATTTGATACTGTTTTTTCCGGCAGGAAAAGTATCGACGATGAACTGCTTGAAGCACTTGAAGAACTTTTGATAACATCAGACATCGGTGTTCAAACATCTATGGATATAATTGGGTGCATTGAAAAAAAACCGCTTAACATATCAAATGCCGAACAGCTTAAAGAAATTTTAAAAAAGGAGATACTATCATTTTTTGATAAGCAGATCGCACCTTCCGACAATATAACCACCAAGCCGTATGTAATCATGGTGGTAGGTATTAATGGAGTAGGGAAAACCACTACAGTTGGAAAATTAGCAGCAAAATTTACCGGCGAAGGAAAAAAAGTTCTGATTGCAGCATCTGATACTTTTCGTGCCGCCGCATCTGAACAGCTTTCTATATGGGCAGACAGAGCAGATGCCGGTATTGTGGTGCATAAAAGCAATTCGGACCCTGCCGCCGTGGCATATGATACCATAGAAGCGGCAATAGCGAGGGATACAGATATTGTACTTGTAGATACAGCAGGAAGGCTCCATACATCGATAAACTTAATGGAAGAACTGAAAAAAATAAAACGAACTCTTTCAAAAAGAATTTTCGATGCACCTCATGAGATTCTTCTGGTCCTTGACGCAACAACAGGGCAGAACGCTTTATCCCAGGCCAAATTATTTCATGAAGCGCTGGGTATTAATGGAATTGTTCTTACAAAGTTAGACGGTACAGCCAAAGGAGGTATTTTGGTAAGTATCTGTAGATCACTTGAAATTCCGCTGAAGTATATTGGAATCGGCGAACAGATAGATGACCTCATTGATTTTGATCCAAAGCAGTTTGTAGATGCGCTGTTTTAAGCCAAGACAATAGTTATGGTCGTGTATTAAAGATAAAGGAGCATACAATGATTCGATTAGGCCGCGATAAGAAGACTGCTCTGGTATCGATAGTAGTAACGGCTTTTTTTGCCGTAATAAAATATTTCATCGGCATTCTTTCAGGAAGTATTGCCATGATTGCTGATGCCGTTCATTCTTTCACTGATGTCATCACTTCCATTGGAGTATTAATCGGTCTTATAATATCAAGCCGTAAGCCTACAAAGACATTTCCTTATGGGTTTCATAAAGCTGAGAACATTGTAAGTCTTTTTCTTGCTCTTGCGATTTTTTATGCTGGTTATGAGATCATTCTCACATCAAGCGAAAAATTCGGAGCCACTGTAATAACAAATTTGCCGCTGACAATAGCAGTAGCTTTGACTTCACTAATAGTCACATTGCTGTTAAGCCGATACAAACTTAAAATTGGAAAAGAGATAAATTCACCAAGTCTAATAGCCGACGGGAAGCATACGCAAGTTGATACCTATGCCTCTACGGCTGTACTCTTAGGGCTGACAGGATATTATCTTGATTTTCCTTACCTTGATTCAATCGCAGGCATTTTTGTTACTCTATTTATCTTTAAGGCCGGTTACGAAATACTGATAGATGCCGTAAAGGTACTTCTGGATGCATCCATCGGTTATGAAGATCTCAGCAGGATAAAAGAAATTGTATCGAAAATTTACGGGGTTAGAAAAATAAACTCTCTGAAGGCGAGAAGCTCCGGTAAATTTATGTTTGTTGAGATGGAGATAGAAACAAATCTAAAAGATCTTAATCGGGCACATCAACTCAGTAATAAGATCGAAGCTCAGATTAAATCGGAAATAAAAAATGTAGATCGGGCCATAATACATATGGAACCTGAAAAGAAAAAGATCGTTAGGTACTCGGTCCCTTGTACAGAGAATAATGGTATAGGTTCCAAAATTTCAGATCATTTCGGGGAGGCGAAATATTTCTGTCTTTTTGATATGCAGATAGCCGACAATGAGCTTGCCGATATGAAATTCATAGTAAATCCGTTTATCGAACTGGAAAAAAGGAAGGGGCTTAAGGCCGCTGAACTTCTGGTCACCAAAAAAATCGATAAGCTGATCACCAGAGAGAGCATTGCTCAAAAGAGTGCATTCTATGTTCTGGAAGATTCGTATGTAGATTTTGTACAGACCTCTGCAGATACTCTGGAAGAAGTAATAGAAGAGCTGAAGGTATTATCATAGCCCTGTGTCCGACCTGATGTTCATCCATAAATAACTGTTTTGTCCAATAGTTGCGTCCGTTGTGCACCGCACATGTCTGTCTCGCTTCGTTTGGCGCAGGCAGGGCCGCGGCAGGGAAGTTATTTTGTCCCCGTCCCGACTATTATCCAACTGCCCCGTTAAAGATTCTAAGCTTGACATTATTAATTTTACAATGTTAGCATATTTTTTAAATTTCAATGAAATTGAGCATTTTTCAAAGGTTTTGTATTTGAACTATTAAAACAAAGGTAGATGATACTGTTTTAATGATTAGCCCGCCCTTAAGGCGCAGTGGAAAATGAAAACAGGCATACGGACAGAAATCAGCTTTTTTTGCAGATCCCATATAAAACCGGTAATCTTTTTTATTGGGTTTTTTACTATTGCTGCCTTTTTTCTGCTTTCGGCATCCTGTTTTGGAATTCAGCAGAAAAATTCCCATAAAGAGATAACTTTAACATTAGCTTCATACGTTCCGGCCGGCTATCCATACCTTTACGCGGGTCAAAAAATTTTTGTAGATCTGGTCAACAAGCGTGGAAAAGGGGTTGTTCAATTAAATTCATATTTCAGCGGGACGCTGCTGAAGGGTAATTTGCTCCTTCCAGGATTACAGGCAGGGACAACTGATCTGATTTTTCAAACCGGAGCTTACCTCCTTGGGTCGTATCCGATCATTGGGATTCAGATGCTTCCGGTTTGGAAAACCGTGTCTGAATCCTACAAGGCCCTAAAAATGGGAACCCCTCTTTATGAACTTCAGAATCAAGTTCTTGGGGAAAAAAATCTGTTTCAATTAGCTAATTCAGGACTTATTCCCGAGTTTTTGTGGACCAGAAAGAAACTTGTGCGAACACCCGGGGATATGAAAGGTCTTAAAATAAGAGTTGCGGGGATAGTGGAGGCCAAAATTATTCAGGCTTTTGGCGCTTCTCCTGTTACCATGCCCTCGGCGGAACTTCCTCAGTCACTTCAGCGGGGAGTAATCGATGGCGCACTGATAAACCCATGGACAGCGCAGGGCCGCGGCATTGAAGAGTTTTGCGAGTATATGCTGGTGCATCCGGTCTCCTGGATAAGTACGCCAATCTATATAATGCGGGATAGATGGGACAGCCTGTCCGAAAGTGTAAAAAGAATGCTCTTAGATTGCGCGTCTGAATGGGAAATCAGATATATGTCGTTTCCAGGAATTGGGATAGTAAATGAGGAGCAGTTGTCCAATGAGGTAATTCCGGCTTATGAAAGCAGAGGTATGAAGGCCGTCTATTTGACAAAAAAGGAGGTCGATGCCTTTGATAATGCAGCAAAACCGGTAATTAAATGGTGGGTAAAACGGGTTGGGGAAAAGATCGGAAATACGGCATTGAAATATACGGGAAAATCGGCTGCATATGCTGTTCAACCATAAGGATCTTCAGGTAAGATTGAAACATCTATATTATTATTTTAAACTCGTCATTGAAAAGGCAAATAATGTTGCCGCCGTTGCTGCACAATGGGTATTGTTTGCCCTGGCATTGATTATCTTTTACGATGTTGTTATGCGTTATATCTTTAGCAGACCGACAACATGGGTTCTTGAGATAAGTGAATATATGCTTGTATTTGTAACATTTGTCGGTGCGGTTCAGGTTCAGCGAAAAAAATCGCATATTAAAATGGATTATTTTTATGGCCGGTTTCCTTTGCGGCTGTGCCGGTATCTTGATATTTTTTTTAATATTATCATAGCATTATTTTTTCTGCTGATCTTATTGACTTCACTTCAAATGACCCTTATTGCGTTTCATTATAATTCCATATCCAATTCACTTTTAGAAATTCCACTGGTTATTCCATATTCAATCGTTCCTTTTGGAATGCTTCTGGTTTTACTGCAGAGTATAATTGACATTGCTGAATCCGTAAAAGCGATAACAGATGCAAATCTTGACGAAAAGACAGGCGGCTGATGAGCGTAACCTTTATAATAATTGCATGTGTTGCTGTTTTACTGTTCTTGCTGATAACGGGATGTCCGATATTTATCTGCCTTGGGGCGGCAGGGGCAATAGGTATCTTTCTGAACGGAGGGATTTCCGGTCTCTCTTTGCTGCAAACCACGGTGTTTGGCGCTGTGTCGAAATCCACCCTGGTTGCCGCTCCATTATTTATGCTGATGGGCGAAATAATTTTTCGAAGCGGAATCGGCACAAATCTTTACAATGCTTTAAGCCGAATCCTTCATCGCCTGCCGGGAGGACTGGCGATTGCCACTGTTATTGCTTCCGCCATTTTTGGTGCTATGTGCGGAGTGAGCATTGCTGCGGTTGCCAGTATCGGCGTAATTGCATTGCCTGAAATGCTTAAACGAAACTACGATCCCAGGCTTGCAGCCGGTGCTGTTTGTGCCCCAGGTGCACTCGCAATGTTAATACCTCCAAGTCTGCTTTTCATTCTTTATGGTGAGATTGCAGGTGTTTCTGTTGCCAGGCTTTTTACTGCAGGAATCTTGCCAGGGATTTTGCTGGTTTTATTAATGTGCGGCTACATTATCATATATGAATTAAGATATTCTAAAAAGCATGTTCATGAAGAGAATCCCGATCCCATTACATGGAAAGAAACGGCTGAAATTATAAGAGGGCTTTGGGCGCCTTTATTGCTTATTGTCGGGGTCTTGGGCTCAATTTATTCAGGAATAGCAACGCCTACTGAATCGGCTGCCATTGGTGTGATTGGAGCTTATATTATTGCCGCTGCAATTTATCGCAATTTTGACTGGCAAACTTTCAGGGCAACATTGTCACATTCTGCAAGAATCACAGCTACAATCCTTATAGTCTTTGTCGGCGCCGTAATTTTTACTCAATTTTTAAATCTTCTCAGGGTACCAGATGCTTTTGCCATGTTTGTTACTTCTCTTGAGATGTCTCCATGGATAACCATGCTTGCCGTACAGATAATGTTATTGACCCTTGGCATGTTCGTAGATGGAGCTTCGATGATATTGATAACGACTCCTATACTTTTTCCTACCATGAAAGCTTTGCATTGGGATCCAATCTGGTTTGGAGTACTGATGGTGACTAACATTAACATTGCCGTAATTACCCCCCCTGTAGGTCTGAATCTGTATACTCTGGCGAGCATAACCAGGGATGTTGATATGGAGACCATACTGAAAGGAACGATGCCGTATGTTATTGTAGAGTTTATAGGGCTGTTGATACTTATTGCAATACCTCAAATCAGTTTATGGCTTCCAGGTTTGATGCGATAATTTTATCCGTTTTTAACTATAAAGCCTCCATCTGCGTTGGAGTTGCGGGAATAAACCAAGGGTATTTTAAGAATAGCGCTTAAGTTTGATGCACTCGTAAAAAGTCCCGACATTTTATTTTGACCACAGCATATAGCTGCTCAATCTGTTCACTGATCAATATGTTGTGGCAAAAAATTGATTTTTCGACTTTTTACGGAACTATCAAGTTTAACTTCGTGCAAAATTTGTGCATAACTTGTCTGTGTGAGACCCGCGCAGACAGGCGCATATATCGGGCAAAACAGCAATTTGCGGATGGAACACTATGTACCTGAGTTTTCGAAAAAACTTATGATGCTTGTCAATAGATAAAGGAACGAGAATGAAATAACTCCCATAAACAGGCATCATCTGGAGCCGTGATGCATATTAGCGCAAAATAGCAGGGGCGGCCCCCGTGACTGCCCCCGCGGGCATCAGAAATTTTTTGTATTTTTTGGCCATTTTATAATTGGAGAAGTTATTTCGTCCCCATTCCTGATCTCAAAACTCATCACTCAAAACTCGGTATTAAAGATTGGGTTAAGCAATTATAATGCCAAATACTAAAACTATTTTTCGAAAATTCAAGTATGTGTAAGTTCAGATAGTGAATTTACAGGTAATAGCTCAATTTACGAAAAAACAGCATGTAAAAAACAGGACAGTAAAGCTTTTAAGCGGGCTTTGACCGAACGTGATGAAATAATTAATATAGCTTGTAAAACTTTAGACTTAAATAATGTCAAAGAGTTATTTGCTGAAGACTTAAAAAATGTAAAACATAAATCCAAAGGCAGAATATTCAAAAAATTCAATACCGAATTACAGAGGCGGAGTTATTCAGAAGTTTTGAATAAACTCACCATGC
>CAZRLQ010000126.1:0-6697 GCA_964600725.1 uncultured Desulfobacterales bacterium | reverse complement strand
TGCCGCAGGCAGGGCTGACAGTAGTTGACCAAGAGCTATATAGCTTCTCAAAAAGTTAAGGCAACGATGGGAAAAGCTCCCTTTTTCAAAAGGGGGAGCACATAGGCCGCCCGAATTTTTTGAGAAGTTACATAGCGATGTCTTAAAGATTGGAAAAGACGAAATGTTAAAAAGCATGACCGCGTTTGCGGGAGCGGAAAAGACAGATGGGAAGATAAGTGCTGAAGTTGAAATACGCTCTTTTAACAGCAAATACCTTGACCTTTCTTTACGCCTTTATCCTGCATCCCCTTATATGGAGGAAAAGATAAGGGAACTGATTGCAAATGAAATTGCAAGAGGTCGCATTGAAATAACCGTCAGGTTTAATGATGAATCTGAAGAGACCCGTGCATTTGATATTGATGAACCGAAGGCTGCGGCATATTATAATGCGCTTGTTCTTTTGAAAGAGAGATTCGCTCTTGATACAAAAATATCTTTGGAACTTCTCTTGGGTATTGGTAATATTATAAAACCAGTTAAGATTGAACAAGATATGGATGCTGTCTGGCCTGTTGTCAGGGGCAGTATAAATGATGCCCTGGATAAACTCAATCTGATGCGGAAAAGAGAAGGGAGTCATATTGCAGAGGATATAGGCCGAAGGCTTGAGTTTATCGAATTAAATGTTGATAGAATCGAAAAAGAGACAGATGGTCTTTTATCTCATTATCATAAGCGGCTTAAAGAGCGTATAATGGTTTTAACAGAAAATGTTGTAGAGATCGATTCAGAGCGAATTGTTCAGGAAGCTGCTCTTCTTGCAGATAAAAGTGATATATCGGAAGAGATTTCCAGAACTAAAAGTCACATAAAACAGTTTCGTCTGTTTATGAACTCAGAGGAATCCGCTGGAAGAAAGCTTAACTTTTTGCTGCAGGAATTTAACAGGGAATTTAATACCATGGGAGCCAAGGTGGGATATGCGGACTTATTACATCTGATTATAGATCTTAGATCCGAGCTTGAAAAGATCAGGGAGCAGATACAAAACGTAGAATAGAGGAAGACGATATGGAACAAAGCTTATTGAATATTGGATTTGGCGGTAGTGTAGTTGCTGATCGAGTGGTAGCAATTGTTTCTCCAAATTCTGCTCCAATGAGGCGTCTAAAGGATGAAGCCAAAGAAGAAAAACGCCTTATAGATGCCACACACGGCCGCAGGACACGATCTATATTAATAATGGACAGCAACCATGTTGTCCTTTCTGCAATACTTGCTGAAACAATATCCCAGCGTTACGCGACACTTAAAGAATTGCGGTAATATAATATGAGTGGTGTAATAAAAAATAACTGTTTGAAAGATAAAAATAGAACCTTTAGACGCGGTTGCCTCTATATTATTTCAGCGCCGTCCGGGGCAGGAAAGACAACTCTGTGCAAGGCGGTCCTTGAACGGTTCCAGGATATGCACTATTCGGTATCTTATACAACGAGGAAACCCCGCAAGAATGAAAGAGATGGAACTGACTATTATTTCATAGATAAAGAGAATTTCATAAAAGGGATAAAAGCCGGCAAATGGGCAGAGTGGGCAGAGGTATATGGAAGTTTTTACGGTACTTCAGCCAGGATTCTTAATGCAAAACTGGCTTCAGGGCATGACATACTTCTTGATATCGATATCCAGGGAACCAAGCAGATTCTTGCTCTATATCCCGACAGCGTCACCTTTTTTATTCTGCCTCCCTCCATTGATGTTTTAAGAAGACGTCTGGAAACAAGAGGAAGCGAAAACAAAAAGGTTATAGAAAAACGGCTTATTATTGCGGAAAAAGAGATAGCGGAAAAAGAAATTTACAAGCACATTATAATTAATGACGAGTTGACAAAAGCTATCGTTGAATTAACAAGCATGATAGAAACATACCGTTCAAGCTGTCGAATATATGATTCGACAGCTTGCAAAATTTGCGAACAAACATGAAGACAGAGATACTTTCCGGAATTCATTCTGTTCTTGAAGCAGTCAATGCCGGCCGGAGAGATTTTTTTGAAATATATATTGCCAAAAAGAGCAGTCCAAAACGATTTGGAAAACTGCCTCTATTTGGTGAAAAACAGAATGTACCTGTAAGAAGGGTTAATTCCGACCGGCTTAAATCGTTGGCCGGCACAGATAAACATCAGGGGGTTTGCGCCAGGGTAGGGCCGTATCCACTGGTAAGCATAGCAGATATTCTCAATAAGCGGAAATTTAACCATCCAAACCACTTCATTCTCCTGCTGGACTGTATTGCAGATCCGCATAATCTTGGGGCGCTGGTTCGAACAGCTCTTTGTGCTGGAACCGACGGGATTGTTATTTCAAAGGATAGATCTTCACCGCCGACGCCTTCCGTATCCAGAACATCTGCCGGAGCGCTCGAACATGTTTTTTTAGCCCGTGTAACAAATATGGTTTCTGCAATCAAAACTTTAAAAAAAGAAGGTTTGTGGATCATGGGGATGGACAGATTTGCCGGTACTTCAATTTTTGGTATTGATTTAACATGTTCTGCAGCTATTGTTATCGGTGGTGAGGAAAAGGGGATGCGGCGGCTTGTAAAAAAGCATTGCGATCTGTTAATGTCCATTCCGCAAAAAGGAGAGATAAATTCATTAAATGCCTCTGTGGCGGGCGGAGTTGTTATGTACGAAGCTTTTAGACAAAGAGTTTTATCTCAGGCAAAATTAGAACCTTAAACAGAAACTCAAAAAGTTAGTGCAACGATGGGAAAATCCCCCTTGATCCCTTTTTTCAAAGGGGGATTTTAAGCAGGAATTTTAAGATTGAAAAGATTCACCAGCATTTTAAAGCAGGTCATTTTCCCATCAAAATGTCTTATATGTGGATCTTTCTTTCAATCCAGACAAGATACCGGCTCTTTTTTATCTAAAAAAAGTTTCCAGGATAAATCTCTTACAACATTTAATAAATCTGCGGGTTTTGAATTCTTGATGGCTTCTTTTTTATGTCCGTCATGTATGCCAGGTTTTTTGTCTGTTGAATCTCCGCTTTGTACAAAATGTGGTGTAATGTTTAAAAGCAGGGCAGGTAAGGATCATTTTTGCAGTGAATGTTTAGAGCATCCAAAGAAATTTAGAAAAGCCCGCGCAGCAGGTGTATATAACCAAACGTTTAGAGATGTGATACATTCATTTAAATACAAAGAAAAAACAGAGCTCTCACGGCCTCTTGGAATGCTTTTATTGTATGCCTTTATCAAATTTTGGGATAAGGAGAGTATCGATACCGTTGTTCCTGTTCCCCTTCATATAAAACGTTTCAAAGAGCGGGGGTTTAATCAGGCTTTTCTTTTGGTGAAAAACTGGCATCGAATTGCATCGGCTTTTAGTATAGACTTGACATATTTAAAAATTGACAAAAATATTTTAATTAAAAAAAAATGGACTGAACCCCAAACAGGTCTTGGCCGTGAGAAACGGCTGACTAATATGAAAAATGCATTTAGCTTAAACCATTCTTCCCATCTTTTGGAGGTCAAGGGAAAAAATTTTTTGATTGTGGACGACGTTTATACTACAGGTGCTACTGTGAGTGAATGTGCAGAAGTTTTATTGCAAAGCGGGGCCAAAGATGTTGATGTACTTACTCTTTCCAGGGTTAGCCATGATTTCTCATAAAAGATTAATCATTGAATTAAGTTATTAGCTGTCAGCTATTAGCGTTTAGTAAGGATGCCCGAAACGTAAGTTGAAAAACATGAGGTTTAAAAACGCAGGTAATGTTATATGTCTCCTAAGGTTTTGAATTTAAATGAACTTATTGAGCGGATTCAAATCCTTCGCGGGCTGAATAAAATGATTGTCTTTACAAACGGTTGTTTTGATATCCTCCATACAGGTCATATCCAATATCTTGCTGCCGCCAGATCTAACGGAGATGTTTTGATTGTGGGGTTGAATTCTGACAGTTCGGTTACTTTCATAAAAGGAGATAAGCGGCCTATTGTCTGTCAGAAGCAAAGGGCGGAAGTTCTTGCAAGTTTATGGTGTGTCGATTATGTTACAATTTTTGACGAACCGGATCCATATAAGCTTATTTATGCCATAAAACCGGATTTCCTCGTCAAGGGAGATGACTGGACGGAAGATAAAATCATCGGGGCTGATATTGTTAAGGCTGATGGCGGAAGGGTCGTAAGAGTTCCGGCCGTTCCTGAAATCTCCACATCTATCATTATACAACGAATAGTAGATCGTTATGGATGACCGTATAGTTTTCCCGTCATCTATCCTTAGGCATTTTTCTCAATACTCATCACTCACCTCTCACCACTCATTATCCTTATGCATACAGCAAAATTTATACCATTATCTGTTGATAAGCATCATAGTTTCTTCGAAAACTCAAGTATAGTAATGTCGTAAAGATGGCCGTCATTTTGCGGAAGCTTAAAATCCAAAAAACGCTGAGCCATTTCCGGAAGCGGTGAAGCCGACTCTTCTGAAACGTAAATTTTTTCGGCATCCTTCATAAATGCTCAAAAGTAGTTTACACATTCTAATAGGTCTCGCTTTCTCGTTCCCATTGCTCTTTGCGTGGGAATGCATACCATATGGGTTCCCACGCAAAAAGCATGGGAACCAGGCAAAAACCAACATCTAAAAAGTGTAAACTAAATATGAAGGATGCCATTTTTTCGATATAAAATTCAGTCTAAAAAATTTTTGCATTGACTTCAATAATCGTACTGTGGTATTGGCCACTTTTAACTGGTTGCAAGGATTCACTATGCAGCGAGTCTGATTCTGGAAATATCTTAAAAGACTAAATTCTATATCTAATGCCGTGGAAAAGAAAAAATGGCGTTCATTAAAGGAACTGGCGTATTATAGCAGCATCGGTTTTTCACTGGCTTTGTCAATATTTATCGGGCTTGCCTTTGGCGTATATCTTGACAGGCGGTTTGATACATCACCCTGGTTTACACTGATCTTTCTTGTACTTGGTATTATCGCAGGATACCGGAATATTGGTCTTCTTATAAAAAAATGTAGAAAATTCTGAGAAAGAATTATACTGTGAAAATTCAACGTCGAATTTTTAAGTTTGTCCTGTGCACAAACTGGGTTTTATTTTTTGTAACAAGTTTAGCCGGTTTTATCTTTTTGCCGGCTGATTTTGCAAGAGGTATTCTTTTCGGCGGTCTCATTGTTACAATAAATTTTCAACTGCTTTCACGTACACTAAAAAATGCGTTTAAACCACCTCATCTTTCTTCTCCAAATCTGGTATTAGCCAAATATTACTTACGTTTTATTGCCAGTGGTATTATAATATTTGTTCTTATATCAAACCATTATGTTAATCCAATCGGTCTGTTTATTGGTCTTTCAGTTGTTGTGGCAAGTATAATTCTTGCTACTGTTTATGAATTCAAAAATATTTTTTTAAAGGAGGCAATTTAAGGTGGAACATCCCTATCTTTTTTTTGTTAAATTGATTGAACTGACTGGTATATCGAGTTTTATAGATTTTGCTCACGCATATCCGCATGTCATATACACGTGGGTGGTGATGATTTTGCTTATTATTTTTGGCGCCTTCGCAACACGAAAGATAATTATGGTTCCAACAAAACTGCAAAATGTATCGGAAGTTATTATTTCAGGCATTGAAGAGTTTATGGTCGAAGTTACCGGTGAGGAAGGCCGGTGGCTCTTTCCAATTGCAGGTACAGTATTTTTATATATTTTAGTCTGTAATCTGATCGGCCTTGTACCAGGTTTTTATCCGCCGACCGCCAGTTTAAATACAACTTTATCATGCGCACTTACTGTGGTTATTTTTACTCACATTATAGGAATAAAATATCATGGTGTAAAATATGTCAAACACTTCTTGGGGCCGGTCTGGTGGATGATTCCTATTATACTGCCAATTGAAATTATTGGGCATCTGGCACGTATTTTATCCCTTTCTTTCCGTCTTTTCGGCAATATGATGGGTCATGAACTTGTTGTCGGCATTCTTTTCTTTTTAGCGGGTGCTTTTTTTGCCCCACTGCCGATAATGGCTTTAGGTATTTTTGTTGCTCTGGTACAGGCATTTGTTTTCTTTTTGCTTTCAATTATGTACTTTACAGGCTCCATGGAACATGCTCATTAAGAGATTGAAACAACTATAAATTTGATTTATTTTTAATGGAGAAATAAAAGAAGCCTATATAAAAATTCTTAAAAAGGAGGTAGGTTAGAGTATGGAAGGACAAGCATTACATTTTTTTATCGCATGTGTGACTGCTGCCGGTTTTGGCATAGCAATAGCAGCATTTGGCTGCGGCCTTGGACAGGGTCTTGGTTTGAAAGCCGCTGTTGAAGGTATAGCGAGAAATCCTGAATCATCAGGTAAAGTGACGGTTACAATGCTGATCGGTCTTGCTATGATTGAGTCTCTATGTATTTACGCATTGGTTGTCGCCCTGATTCTCATTTATGCGCATCCACAGGCAGGTGCTATTGCTGCATTGTTTGGAGCAGGTCACTAAAATTTTTTTTCTGCCCGCAATGAATATCTAAAACAGGGCTGTTTCCTATCTATCTATGATAAGGATTCAGCCCTGTTTTCAGTTATAAATGTCCATATGAATAATTTCACTGTGTTATCGGTCGTCGAAGTATTACAATACGCCTTTTTTCCTAAA
>CAZRLQ010000125.1:0-6758 GCA_964600725.1 uncultured Desulfobacterales bacterium | reverse complement strand
GAAATGTTGTACTTGCATGACACGCATCGGTTTGATGCGGCCATAAAGATTGCGGTTTTTGAAAATAGTTTACCCTCCGGAAGCGCCGGTTTTACCGAATCTGCGGTGCTGGCAGGGAGTTGAAGTATCGCAAGTATGTCTGCGCCCCTGCCGCCCTGCACCTGCCTGCGGCAGGCAGGTCTCCGGCAAACCCGGCGTTTGCAGGATTTAGGTAAAAAAATTACTTGGCTTATGTTAAAAATTTGTTTATTTTTGTCGAAAGCAATCAAAAGGATATATTATGCAAATTTAAAAATTTTTTAGCGATATATTTTTTTGCCTTATTGAGAAGTTACTAAGGAACGGGGACGAAATAACCTAAGGTGTCTAAATTGGCCAATTTCCCTTGACCGCTTTTTAACCCGATTCTTTTTCTTTTTGCTCTAAAACCAGCCATAGTAAGTACTATGATCGATATTGCCGGTCCAGAAAGTGAGTAAAAAAATAGAACCTAAAACCGGCGTTTTCAGACGGCCCAGAATAACCCCATAATTACCATCTCTCATCCGGAAGGAAAGTTTTGTAAATGATATTGAATTTTTTGACGAAAGTTTTTGGAAGTAAAAATGAACGGATATTAAACAGGCTGAAACCGGTAGTTGACAAGATCAATCAACTGGAACAAGGGGTTGAGGCCATGAGTGATGATCAGCTCAAAAGCCAGACCTCGCAGTTTAAAATACGGCTTGAAAAGGGTGAACCTCTTGATGAAATTCTTCCTGAAGCCTTTGCCGTTGTAAGGGAGGCTGCAAGACGTACCATTAAGATGCGCCATTTTGACAGCCAGTTAATTGGTGGAATTGTTCTTCACCAGGGAAAGATTGCCGAGATGAAAACCGGTGAGGGGAAAACTCTGGCAGCCACCCTTCCTGCCTATTTAAACGCTCTCACAGGTAAGGGGGTACATATTATTACAGTAAATGATTATCTGGCGAAGCGTGATACTCAATGGATGGGAGAAATTTATCGTTTTATGGGTCTTTCAGTCGGCTGCATATCGCATGATTCAGATGACGATGAGCGTAAAACAGCATATAATGCCGATATTACTTATGGTACGAATAATGAGTTCGGTTTTGATTACTTGAGAGACAATATGAAATTTTACAAAGAATCGATTGTTCAGTCCGAGCTCAATTTTGCCATCGTTGACGAGGTGGACAGTATATTGATTGACGAAGCGAGAACCCCTTTGATCATATCCGGACCGGCTGAAAAATCGACTCATCTGTACTATCAGGTGAACAGCATCATTCCAAAGCTTGTCAAGGAGATCGATTTTACCATAGATGAAAAAGCCAGGTCGGCCGTATTGACGGAAGACGGGATTGCCAAAGCCGAAAAGAAACTTAAAGTCAACAACTTGTACGACGCAAAAAATATAGAGCTGCTGCACCATATTAATCAGGCCCTCAAGGCACATACCCTTTTCAAACGAGATGTTGATTATATTGTCAAGAATGGAGAGGTTGTCATAGTAGATGAGTTTACAGGACGTCTGATGCCGGGCAGGCGTTACAGCGAAGGTTTGCATCAGGCGCTTGAAGCAAAGGAAAATGTTAAAATAGAAAACGAAAACCAGACACTGGCCACCATAACTTTTCAGAATTATTTCAGAATGTATGATAAACTTGCAGGCATGACCGGTACAGCCGATACCGAAGCAACTGAATTCAAGAAAATATATAACCTAGATGTGGTGGTAATTCCTACCAATAAATTGATGATACGGGAAGATAAACCTGATGCTATTTACAAAACAAAAAATGAAAAATTTGATGCTGTTTTAGATAAGATCGTGCAGCTTCATAAAAAAGGACAGCCTGTTCTTGTGGGCACTATTTCAATAGATGTGTCGGAAAGTTTGAGTAAGAAGCTGAAAATAAAAGGTATACCTCATAATGTACTGAACGCAAAAAATCATAAAAGAGAAGCGGAAATAATAGCAATGGCCGGACAAAAGGGGGCTGTTACAATTTCAACCAATATGGCCGGCAGGGGCACCGACATAGTTTTAGGGGATGGTGTAACTGAACTGGGGGGGCTCCATATATTAGGAACCGAAAGGCATGAGAGCAGACGTATCGACAATCAGCTCAGGGGGCGCTCCGGAAGGCAGGGCGATCCTGGATCATCACAATTTTATCTTTCAATGGAAGATGACCTTCTCAGGATATTCGGCGGGGAACGTATAACCAGAATCATGAATAGGCTCGGTATGGAAGAGGGTGAACCGATTGAACATGGTCTGATCAGCAAAGCTATAGAAAATGCTCAGGAAAAGGTTGAGGGGCACAATTTTGATATCAGAAAGCAGCTTATTGAATATGATGACGTGATGAATCAGCAAAGAGAGGTTATTTATAAACAGCGGCGTGAAGCATTAAATGGGAAAAGTCTGAAAAGTTCAATTGATGAAATGATTATTGAAAAGGCAGAAGATATAGCCGAAGCTTTTGCAGACGAAAAGATTCTTCCCGAAGAATGGGATTTAAAGGGACTTGATGAAAATGTTTTTAAACAATTTAATTTCCACCTGCCGAAAATGGACGCTGAAACATTAGACGGACTCGATAAAGAAGGGATAGCCCGTCTGATTTACGATTCTGCAACCCGTATATATGACGAAAAAGAGAAAGCAGTCGGCAAGGAAAACTTAAGACATATTGAACGTATGATCATGTTGCAGGTAGTGGACAATTTATGGAAGGATCATCTGCTTTCCATGGACCATTTGAAAGAGGGTATCGGTCTCAGGGGGTATGCACAGCAAGATCCTTTGCTTGTTTACAAAAAAGAAGGATATGAAATGTTCAGCTCCATGATTTCCAGGATTAAAGAAGAGACCATAGGCCGTCTGTTTTGGATTCAACTGGTTGAACCGGAAAAACTGGTTGAGCTAAGAGAACCGGAAGAACATAAAATAACATTATCACATGGAGCTGATATCCAAAAGCAAGAGCCGATCAAAAGAGCTGGGAAAAAAATCGGCAGAAATGATCCGTGTCCTTGCGGCAGCGGAAAAAAATATAAAAAATGTTGTGGACAGTAAGGCAATCTGCGGGAGGAAAATCCGATTGAATTTAAACTTATTTTTTCATAATGAGAATTGCTGAAATTTAGCATTGACAATTAAAGGGTTTTTGCTAATTATATATACTATAAGGCTGTTTTCAAACAGTTTCAGTCAGTTCAGGATCAAATTTTACCATAATTTTGGACATCACTTCAGCGGTACAGTTTCATCGGAGAAAAATTTAATGAACTTGTATGGTTCTAAATTGGAGGAAGAAACAATATCTGAGACTCGAGACGAAGTTACTGAACCTCCCATGTACAGAGTGCTGCTTCACAATGATGACTATACTACCATGGAGTTTGTCGTAGAAGTTCTTATGTTCGTTTTCAACAAATCCACGGAAGAATCAACGCGTATTATGCTTAACGTTCATAGACAAGGAATGGGGCTTTGTGGTCTTTATACGTATGAAATTGCTGAAACCAAGGTGGATGCTGTTCATAACCTGGCCCGTGAAAGAGGATTTCCACTTAAATGTTCCATGGAGAAGGATTAAACCATGATTAGTAAAGAACTAAGCGCAACGCTCGGCCTTTCAGTCAGGGAGGCGAAAAAAAGGCGTCACGAGTATGTATGTCTGGAGCATCTGCTTTTTGCCATTTTACACGATAATACAGGTGTTGAAATTATTGAAAATTGCGGAGGCAATATACAGAATCTTAAAGATAATCTCAATTATTTTTTTGAAGACCAGTTGGAAAGCATCCCTTTGGGATGTGAATATGTACTCCAGCAGACAGTCAGTTTTCAAAGGGTGATTCAAAGGGCGCTGAATCATGCCCGTTCTGCCGAAAAACAGGAAATATTTGTCGGTGACATACTGGCGGCCTTATTTCAGGAAAAGGATTCTTACGCCATATTTTTTCTGAAATCCGAAGGAATCACCCGTTTTGATATTTTGAATTATATTTCCCATAATGTTTCCAAATCTTCAGATGTTAATAAAGATGACGAAATTGAAAATAAAGGCAAAAGAGATAAGAAAAAGAAGACAGATGATCTGCTTTCGCTTTTTACCGAAGATCTGATTAAGAAAGCCGCCTCAGGAAAAATAGATCCGCTGATAGGCCGGGAACCGGAACTGGAACGTACGATTCAAGTGCTTTGCAGAAGGCGTAAGAACAATCCGGTCTTTGTCGGTGATCCCGGAGTTGGAAAAACCGCACTGGCAGAAGGACTGGCTGTCAGAATATACGAAGGTCTTGTTCCGGTTATGCTTGAGAATGTTCGTATTTTTTCCCTTGACCTCGGCGGGTTGTTAGCAGGGACAAAATTCAGAGGTGATTTTGAACAGCGTCTAAAAGGAGTAATTGCTTCGATAAAAAGAAAGAAAAATGCTATCCTCTTTATTGATGAAATACACTCGATTGTAGGGGCCGGGGCTACCAGCAGCGGTTCAATGGATGCATCCAATATATTGAAACCGGTTCTTTCAACAGGTGAACTTCGTTGTATCGGTTCAACCACTTATGAGGAGTATAAAAATCATTTTGAAAAAGATCGTGCACTGTCCCGCCGTTTTGAGAAAATCGAAGTTCCAGAACCTTCTGTAGATGAAACATTTCAAATCTTAAAAGGACTGAAATCGGTTTATGAAGAACACCATGGTTATACCTTTACAGACCAGGCACTTAAAGCTGCTGCACAATTGTCTGCCAAACATATCAATGATCGTTATCTTCCTGATAAAGCAATTGATGTTATAGATGAAGCTGGTGCATTTATTAAAATCTCAGGATCTTCCCATAGAAAAAGGATTAACCCTTCTGATATAGAGAAGATTGTCGCTAAAATGGCTAAGATTCCAGCGGAAAATATATCAGCCTCAGACAAGATAAAGCTGGAAACCCTGGAAGATAGGATGAAAAAGGTTGTCTTTG
This sequence comes from uncultured Desulfobacterales bacterium, assembly GCA_964600725.1. Taxonomy (GTDB): domain Bacteria; phylum Desulfobacterota; class Desulfobacteria; order Desulfobacterales; family CAZRLQ01; genus CAZRLQ01. The sequence goes on along the minus strand of CAZRLQ010000125.1, from coordinate 1,760 downwards.
GACAGGATATAGCAATAAGGTCTCTCGTCACTTCAATAAAACGTTCTCGTGCAGGTCTTAAAACACCCGGAAAGCCTACGGGGTCATTCCTGTTTACCGGGCCGACAGGTGTCGGGAAAACAGAAGTTTCCAAACAGGTTGCATTTCTTCTCGGTGTTGAATTTATACGTTTCGATATGAGCGAATATATGGAAAAACATGCTGTGGCCCGTCTTATTGGCGCACCTCCAGGTTATATAGGTTTTGATCAGGGCGGACTTCTAACAGACAGCATCAGAAAGCATCCATACAGTGTGCTGCTCTTTGATGAAATAGAGAAAGCTCATCCTGATCTGTTCAATATTTTGCTCCAGATTCTGGATTATGCGACCCTTACGGATAATAACGGGAAGAAAGCTGATTTCAGGAATGTCATCATCATTATGACGTCAAATGCCGGTGCAAGGGAGATAAGCGCTCCCAAGATTGGATTTGGAAAGTCAGATTATGATGTTGAAGACCGGGGGAAAAAGGCAATTGAACAGTTTTTCAGTCCTGAATTTCGGAACCGTCTTGACGATATCATCAGCTTTAATTCACTTACAGTTAATATTATGAAAAAAGTGGTGGATAAATTGATAACTGAATTTAATATACAGCTAGCCGCTAAAAAGGTTTTCATTACTATTTCTCCAGATGCAAAAACATGGCTGGCTAAAAAGGGATATGATCCTCGTTACGGGGCAAGACCTCTTGCCAGATTAATACAAACAGAAATAAAAGACATTCTTTCTGATGAGATACTCTTCGGCCGCCTTGAAAAAGGAGGCAAAGTTTTCGTAGATATTGAAAACGATGCTCTATCTTTTAATTTTTCCGAAACTCTCCATATATCGAGACAGAAAGCGCCAATATCAGAGTTTGCCTGAAAAGAATGTAACAGACTTCATGCCGGTCTACCTTTTATCAGATAAAATAGTTTTCCCTTCTCCCCATCTTTCCAGAGAAGACGGCCTGCTGGCAGTAGGCGGCGATCTAAGTAAGAAGCGTCTTTTATTTGCTTATCGCCAGGGAATATTTCCATGGTTTTCAAATAACGAACCGATAATGTGGTGGTCGCCTGATCCGCGTCTTGTTCTATTTCCCCACGAAATAAGGATCTCGAAATCATTAAAGAAGATACTTAAAAAAAAGGTCTTTCATATCACTATGGATATGGCCTTTGATCAGGTAATAACAGCCTGCGCAAATATTCGATTAGAGAATAATGAAGAAACCTGGATTGTCGATGAAATGATTGATGCCTACAGCAGACTATACAGGTCGGGCTTAGCGCATTCAGTTGAAGCCTGGTATAATGGAAAACTGGCAGGTGGATTGTATGGTGTTTCTCTTGGCAGCTGTTTTTTTGGGGAGTCGATGTTTACACGAATAAGTAATGCTTCTAAGGTTGCTTTTGCAACACTTGTAGAATATCTTCAAACAGCGTCAAATTGTAATATGATTGACTGTCAGGTTACAACAAAACATCTGATCCGTTTTGGAGCAAAGGAGATACCACGGGCGCTTTTTTTAAAGCTGCTTGAAAAATCCTTGCATGCACCGACAAAAAGGGGAAAATGGAAGTTTGATACCTAAATTCTGCAAGCGGCGCTCCAGCAGGGCTCTTGGGTTTTTGCGGAATATAATGGCTGAGTTCCCTTGATTCTGATTCATCAACAGGGGAGTTAATTATATGCAGTATTATCAATTAACAGGCTGAAACACGAGGCAGATATAAT
>CAZRLQ010000124.1:2128-6765 GCA_964600725.1 uncultured Desulfobacterales bacterium | reverse complement strand
CAGGCAGGTATGTTGCTTTTCGCCTGGTTCCCATGCTCTTAGCGTGGGAATCCATATGGTCAGTTCTTGCCATTGATTATTGTAAATAATGCCCTTTTTGCCCCGAAAAAATTCGATACAGGGCATAAATAAGGGTGCTTTTACATTTATTCTTTAATAGTTTTAAATACTTAGCGTGGTCCGAAGGGAGAAGTGCGTAGGTGCCCGAACTTATTGAGAGATTAGCAAAATTTGACTTTAAACTTTCACGGGAAAATAAAAGATGCCCTCGCTCTCACGCTTTTTGTTTTGTTTCTCTGCTTTTAATACAGCTTCTTAAAGACTTCATCAAAATATATAAATGATTTTTTTACAGGCAGAGTTGAACCGTTTTTCATCGCATCATCTAAGTCTGCAACGGAATCTTCATCCAGCCACCAGTACCAGTAAGCACTGCTTTCTCCTCCATATTTGGAAAGGACCGCAGGTGGTGTTCCAAACTTGTTCCAGTACAACAGCCTTGTATAATTGATATTCCACAAAAGAACATAGGGAAAGGTTTGATAGATAATCTGATCGATTTCCCTGTATATTTCTCTGCGCTTATCAATATCAAAAATACTTTTCTGCTTTTCGATAAGTTCATCTACTCTTTTGTCCTTAAAACCTGTGATATTATTGCTGCCCTTTCTGTCAGCCTCTTTTGATGACCACATGCTTTCAGGATCTATAAAGATTGACGGGCCCCACGCCGCCCAGGTCATTTGAAAATTGAACTGATCCATATCCCTTGCCCAGGCTGCCCAGTCTTTTTTGTCAATAATAAGTTCGATTCCGACATCCTTGAGGTCTTCTGCATAAATGGCTAAAAACTTTTCAGCGGAAAAATCTCTGGTTAAAAATTTAAAGGAAAACCGTTTTCCTTCTTTTTCCAAAAATCCTGTTTTTGGATTTATCAGCCATCCTGCATCTCTTAAAAACTTTCGAGCTTTTTCCCGGTCCCTTTCAATAAGCTGATTTGGACAGGGATACTTTCTGCTGTAAAGATTTTCATAATATGATCTGTGCATAAAATACTGATTGTACATCAGAGTGCTGTTCATTTTTCTTCTGTCAATTAAACAGGCCATTGCTTTCCGAACCCTTACGTCTTGAAAAGGAAAGCGCCTCATATTCATTGCAAATCCCTGAAAACCGACAGGTCTGTGATTAAATATTTTCTGTTTTACTATCCAGTTCTTTAAAAATTTATCTCCTTTTGTCTCATTTATCCACAGCCGTGATGTATAAACAGGGAATATATCAATCATCTTCTTTTTAAATGCTTCAAATGCGTTTTCTCTTTCGGCAAAAAATTTAAATGTTATGGTCTGAAAATTTCCGGTTCCTCTGTTTTTTGCAGCATTTCTGTTCCACCAGTCATCTCGCCGTTCAAGGCGCAAGAAGATTCCTTCATCTATTTCTCCTAATTTATATGCACCTGAAACCACAGGGAATTCAAAATTTATTTTATTAAAATTCTTTCTCTCAAATGCATGTTTGCAAAGAATATGAAAACCGCCCACGGTTCCCAGGTTTTTCCAGTGAACATTCTTTGCTGTAAAACAGATGGTTTGCCTGTCTATGACAACAGGCGGATTAAAGCGTTCCATACTGACTTTGTGGGGACCGGTTAAATTTTTGGGATCCATAATCGCATCGTATGTCCATTTTACATCGTAAGCGGTTACGGAACTGCCGTCACTCCACCTGGCTCTTTTATCAATATAAAAGGTAAAACTCTTTTTGTCGTCTGAGATCGACCATCTTTCAGCAAGCCCTGGTTCATACGATAAAGAGACAGGGTTCATACTGAGGAGGGTTTCATACATGGCGCCAAATATTTCGGCTGACAGACTGTTATTATCAAGATAATAGTTCAAACTTTTTGGATACTGGCCTGCAAAAACGGAAAGCTCGCCTCCTGCCTCAGCATCCGGATCAGCAAGCGGATCAGGTTTATCCGGCCAGTCTCTTTTGGGAAAAATTTCCAGCGCATCTGCTGATGCAGCCGCAAAAAACAGAAGTAAAAACAAAAATATAATTTTCTTCATTTTATTTCAGTGTCCTCTGAAAGCTGTTTTCCACGCAATACGTCAATCATGGAATAGATTTCTCCTTGTCTCCCCTCCTGCATCTTTTCAGACAGAAAACTTACTGCGTCAAGGGTTCCGGCTGCATAAATATCCCTGCCGTTAATGTTGTGGGTAAATTCAAAAAGGACTGTTTTGTCATTTGACGTAAGTCTATATGTATGCCATCCGTGACCGTCCAGATATTTTCCGGGTACTCCCAATACCTCTTTTTGTTCCCCTGGATCACGCAGCCTGATAATCTCTGTTTCAGAAAAAGGGATGCCCAGATTGTTGAAATAACGTATCATTGATTTGGCGGTTCCGCTTGTGTCGGCTTTTCCAGACTGGTGGCTTTCCCTGATTTCAAGAGAATATCCTCTGAAAAGATTGGGAAAAGTATCTGAGCACCATTTAATCATTGCCTGAAAGCCGACAATCTGTTTAGCCATATTAGGTGCAATCACGGCAGATATGGAAGATGAACGGACAATCTTTCCCATAAATTTTCGGTCGCCGCCTGTTGTTCCCATTACAAAAGGAATGCCCTGTTTGCAGTAAAATCCGGCATTGCCATTTGCTGCCGCAGGATGGGTATAATCCACAATGATAAAAGATTTTTCATTCTGTTGTATATCAGCCATTGCCTGCTCTCTTTTTTCCGGCTGAATAAGTAAAACATCAGTGGAATCAATAAAAAATCGGGTATCTTCAATTTCAGGTCCTGTCAGCGAGAAAGGAATCAGTTCGAATCTGTCTTCAATCAGAATATGCTTTGCAGTTATTGCCGCCATATTGCCCGGCAAGCCATTTACCATCACTTTTATCCGGTTCACGTTTTTGTTCCTCCTGAATATTTTTTACTATTGCCTTTAAGCTTGGAAATTCTCCATTATCGAAAATCAAAAGATTATGTTTCAATGTTTTTACTGCCGCAGGAATATATTTTTCAAAAAGGGTTTTACCTTTAACTTTGCTTAAATACCCGAAAGCGCCCAATATTTGCAAATTTCTTGTAATGCGGCAATATCTGAAACAGGTGCGGAATTTATCCGGATCAATATGAATAAAAGATTTTACTTTTTTAACAGCATAATTCAGCAGTTCAGCCTGAATAAAAGAGGGCAGATTCACATACGGATCGATCAGCAGGGACGCAAGATCATACTGGATCGGCCCTATCCTTCCCCCTTGAAAATCGATAAAATAAAATTTATTCTTTTTAACCATGATATTTCGGGACTGCAGATCCCTGTGCATAAATCCATCTGTTGCAAATTCAACTGCTCTGTTTGAAAGATGAATAAAATCATTCTTAAGGTCTTGAAATGATAAATCGAGGTTTAGATAACCGATTAAAAAGGCATCGAAAAAATAGCGGCATTCCTTTTCAAAAACAAGATCTTTATTATAATATGGAGTCTGATATGTCCATGAAAGGTCAAAATCCTTTACGCCGGCAACAGACATCTTAATCATAAGATTGATAACCGATCTGTAAAAGGAGGTGATTTCATCAAAATTTCCAGACCTGCTGACAACTGTCATGAGATCTACATCACCTAAATCTTCCATGAAAGTCAGACCTGAAAAAGAATCATACGAGATGATCTCAGGTACATTGATTCCTTTGCTATGCAGATGACGGCCAATTGCCGCAAAAGAGTCTATTTCAGATACACCGTCTGATTTTTTGATACCGTGATCGGACATGACAATTGATCGATCTTCAGATGATAGTCTGTACCAGATTCTGTCCGATCCGTCGCCTTTCAGTTTAACGGAAGATATCTTTTTTTTTGAATGAGCTGACCATTTATGTTTGAAAGCATCAGGTGCCATTTTATCAAAAACAGCCTCTTTATAACTTTCACAAGTTCCTATATCTTTCCAGTAGTTATTGTTTAAAACAGATGCCTTTATTTTATTGCCTGAAAAGAGCAGTCCCTGGTAAATATCAATGCTGCTTGAAAATCTGTTATCAGGTATGAAGGATAGAATACCAGGATCAAGAACCTGTATTCCGGTAAATGCAAGTTTTTTTATATAATCAGAGCCCGTATCTTTATTCTTTATTTCCTGTGAAGATGAAACGCCGGGTGTGATTGTACTGTCATAGAATCCAACGATAAAATCCTCTCTGTTTACAGACACATTGTTGAATTTATAGTGATCATTTAAGACCAGGGTTACCGGATAATGATGACTTAAATGAAAATCGTAAACTTTGCGAAGATCAATATCTGTAACAATGTCACTGTTGATTACAATAAAGGGTTGATCGTCCCAGAAATCGGCTGCATTTTTTATGGCGCCTCCGGTACCTAAAATAACGGGTTCATATCGGGTTGCAACCGGAATGGAATACTTTTGCGTGTTAATAAAGGAATCTATATCTTTATGCAGGTAATGGGTGTTGATAATAATTGCTTTACAGCCGGCATCTATGAGATTCTGAATAATAAGGTCAAGGTTTGGGCGTCCTCCAATCGGGAATAGAGGTTTCGGCATATATTTTGAGAAAGGGAGAAGCCTCTTACCAAAACC
>CAZRLQ010000124.1:0-2028 GCA_964600725.1 uncultured Desulfobacterales bacterium | reverse complement strand
CGGCAAACCTGAACGTAATAGGATTGTTGAATTTACTACTGGGAATACACTCATTGGACCTGGCTCTATTCCATGGGAAAACGGAAAAGGATATAGATATGGTGCCTGGTGTGCTGCAAAAATTGTAAACCACCGCCAACTGCCTCTCCTCCTGAATCACAGATTCAAAAAAGGCTTGTAAAAACCCCGGTTAACTAATCTAAAAGAGCAAGGCCACCGATTTGGTATGCAACTTGCTTAGAACTGAATTAAATGATTTTCTGCAAAAATATGTGCGCTGGAGTTTGACGCGCAAGAGAAGGTAGCTTCTCAAAAATTAGAGCAATGATGGGGAAATCCCCCTTTTACAAAGGGGGAAGCGCACAGGGGTGCCAGGACTCATTGAATTGAGAAGTTACAAGAGAAAAGAGCTAAGTGACAAAAAATGACACCGCTATACTCCGATGAAAAAGACAAAAAAAACGAGACAGGCGGTTGCGTTAAAATACAGTCCTGATAAAGATAATGCCCCTAAAGTAGCTGCCAGGGGAAGCGGCATTATTGCTGAAAAGATAATCAATTCGGCAAAAAAATATGGAATTCCGGTAAAAGATGATCCGGATCTTATCGAAGTATTATCCAAGCTTAATATAGAAGAAGAGATTCCTCCCAATGTTTATATCGTCGTAGCCGAACTCCTTGCATTTGTTTATTCTCTAAACGGGAAAAAAAATACATAAACAGGTATTTTTTTCCGCATGCATCGACCTTAAACAGCGGGTCAGACACTAAATCCAAAGCTTCATCAATATTTTATCTTTTTATCGTCCGGGCTCCCAAAAGCCTGTTTAAACCCCTTATTTTTACTTGCGGACAAATCCGCGCTTTAGCACCCGCGACGCCGGTATGAAAAGCAAAAATATAGCGCAGGGGCGATCGTCTGTGCAGCTGAAAAAAGATACTTCCGATTTTAAAACTGACACCAAAGCAGCGCTTTGTTCAGAATTCATCCCATCTGCCGGGACCGGGCAAAAAAGAAGGTTTTCATACAAACCGAAACTTTTTTTGTCTTGGCATTTTTATTGCTTTAAATTTTGGGTATTCTTGGGATGGTAAAATCCCTCTCAGTTTTTTAAAAGGGGGAAGCACAAACGAAAAACTTTCAAACTAACCACTTTTAAATTTGCTGAAAATGTTTATTTTTATCAAATAAAAGGGTTCTTTGCAAATGATATTGGAAATAACGACACCTGTTCAGACGGGGCTTAAACAGGAAAGAAAGATGGAAACAATTGCCAATCACCTTGCCAATGTTGATACCAGCGGCTTTAAGGCTGATATACTTTCATTTGATGAGATGTTGAACATTCATATGGCTGTCGATTTCACTCAAGGTGATATAAAGATGACCGGAAATAATCTTGATTTTGCTATTTCAGGCGAGGGTTTTTTTAAGGTTCAGACTCAACAAGGAGTTCGTTACACAAGAAGCGGCAATTTTACTTTAAATAATGAAGGTCTTCTTGTAACTCAAAACGGAGATCCGGTTTTAGGCGAAGGTGGCGAGATAACAATTAAAGGAACAGATATTTACTGTAACGAGGCGGGGGAAATATTTGTTGACGGAACACTAAGTGATAAGCTGGATATTGTGACATTTAATTCGCTGGAAAATCTTCAAAAAGAGGGTTCATCTCTTTTTGTTTACAAAGGAGATCCGGCTGACGCAACAGCACCTGAAAAGGTTTCGGTAAAACAGAAAGCCCTTGAAAGGCCGAATGTTTCAACTGTTGTCGAGATGACAAAGATGATAGAAACAATGAGAACCTATGAAGCACTTCAAAAAATGATCCAGTCATTCGATGAGACTGATTCAAAAATTATAAATGAAGCAGCGAGAATATAACCTCTCGCTAATTTTCAAAAATATAATTTAATAGTACAGGAAACTCCATTTTTTACTCAGACTTATTAATAGGTCAGAAACCATCAATGTAACCTTTCAAAAAGTTCGGGCTGCAATGGGAAAATCCCCCTCAATCCACTGGA
>CAZRLQ010000123.1:0-6821 GCA_964600725.1 uncultured Desulfobacterales bacterium | reverse complement strand
ATCAATAGATAATGGTATAAATTTTGCTGTGTGCATAAGGGTAATGAGTGATGAGCGGTGAGTGATGAGTATTGGGGAAAATGCCTAAGGAGGATGAAATAACTCCCATAAACAGGCATCACCTGGAACCGTGATGCATATTAGCGCAAAACTCAAAACTCGATACTAAAATTGGGTTTGGCAATTATAATGCCAAACACTAAAACTATTTTTCGAAAACTCAAGTAATTTTAAAAACGCAAAATTTTAATCAGAGTGCTAAACCATAACCGTCTTCCAAAAATTCTATCATGAATTCCATAAAACAACTTATTGAAATTGCACTGAAAGAGGATATAGGATCCGGAGATATTACAACAGACAACCTTATTGATCCAAATATAGAAGGCAGGGGAACAATTATTGCGAAAGAGCCTTTTATCATTGCCGGACTTGATGTGGCAAATCAAGTTTTTCAATATCTTGATTTAAATATTATCTATAAACCCATATATAAAGACGGCGATTTTATTGAAAAAGACAATGTTATGGTTAAAGTCGAGGGAAAACTGCGAACGCTTCTTTTAGGTGAGCGTACAGCTTTGAACTTTCTTCAGCGCCTTTCAGGTATTGCTACAAATGTACATTCCTATGTTAACGAACTTGAAAATAAGAATATTCGCCTTGTTGATACACGCAAAACAACGCCTGCATGGAGAGTCTTGGAAAAATATGCTGTTCGGGTTGGCGGGGCTTATAATCATCGGATGGGGTTGTTTGATGGTGTGCTGATCAAGGATAATCATATTGCTGTTTGTGGTGGCATATCAAAAGCCATAAAGCAAGTCAAAAACAGTGTCTCGCATTTAATAAAGATCGAGGTAGAGGTTTCTGACCTGTCTGGTGCAAAGGAAGCCTTAAAAGCCGGCGCTGATGTCATCATGTTGGACAATATGAATTTACACCAGATAAAAGAGGCAGTTAATCTTATTGAAGGTAAAGCCGTGGTTGAAGTATCGGGAGGATTTACAAAAAAAGATCTTGCTTTGCTCGCAGATACAGGAATTGATATCATTTCAATAGGGGCTCTTACACATTCGGCAAAAAGTGTTGATATCAGCATGCGGATCTGTGTGTAAATAGAACAATAAAATTTTTCAAGCTGTGCGGTTAGCCGTTAGTGGTTAGCCAATATCATTAACTTGAGACTTTTTCATATGTCATTCCCGTGAAAACTTAGGATACAGAAACATCGAAGCCGCCAGAATTGCTGGATTCCCGCCTGCGCGGTAATGATGGTCAAGGACTGCGCTTAAACAAAATATTCTTAAGTCAATGATGTTGACTCACAACTCATAACTAATTTATCCAAAAGCTAATCGCTAACAGCTAACCACACAAATCGAAAATTTTTTGCAAGGTCAAGGAAGGCGAAAATTTTAACCGCTTTGAAGACACCCCATGTATTTTGAGGATTAAAATCTTAGCCTGACCCGCCTGCGCGCGTCTGCTGCCTGCCTGAAGCCAGCAGACAGGTCTGAACATAAGCGAAATTGAACATTTTTCAAAAGGTTTTGGATTAAAGGATCTGAAAAAAATATGAAGCCGTCTTTTGCCATTGTTGGATGCGGAAAAGTGGGCATAGCTCTGGGAAAATATCTTGCACAAGCCGGTTACAAACCTGCTGGAGTTGCAAGCAGGAGCCTTTTTTCTGCTAAAAGAGCTGCTGATATAACAGGAACAGATCATTTTGATCAAATTCCGTGGGAAATAACGAAAAAAGCTGAGATTATTTTTTTGACAACTCCGGATAGAGTCATCAGTCGCATATGCGCTTCTATCGCAAAGCATGGCGGTTTCATTAAGGATGCCGTGGTTCTTCACTGCAGCGGCGCACTTCCGTCAACCATTTTATCACCAGCAAAAAAATATGGCGCATTTATAGGGTCTATGCATCCTCTTCAAAGCTTTGCTTCATCCAAAAATAACGGCAGTCCTTTTAAAGATATAATTATTTCAGTGGAGGGTGAAAAAAGGGCTGTAACAACAGCAGGTAAAATTGCAGCAGACCTTGGCGCAGAATGTTTGCACATCAAAACAGAGGCCAAGATCCTCTATCATGCCGCTGCAGCAACAGCATCAAACTACCTTGTAACTCTGTTATATCTTTCCCTCAAGCTGATTGAGGCAGCCGGGATATCGGAAAACAACGGTCTTAGAATATTGAAACCGCTAATTGACGGAACACTTTCCAATATCGAAAAGGTCGGAATCACAAAGGCGCTTACGGGCCCTATCGATAGGGGGGATATTGAAACAATTGAAAGGCATTTGTCAGAAATCAGAACAAAAGCACCTGAACTCGTATCAACTTATAAAAGTTTCGGCTTTCATACAATCGATATTGCAATAGCCAAGGGAACGCTTTCAGAATTATCTGCTCAAAGGCTTAGAAAAATCTTGGAAAAGCAATGAAAGGCAAGGTTGCAAATTTACCGCCATGTCCCGCTTTAATCTGAATTTAGCGCTGATCTCTTTTCTCCCAGCCAATAGGTATGTCTCTTACAGTACAGTGTAATTAGGACCGCCTCCTCCTTCGGGACATGTCCAGGTAATATTTTTGTATGGATCTTTGATTTCGCATGTCTTGCAATGAAGACAGTTTGACGGATTGATACGCAAACGCCTTTTCCCTGAGCTTTCTTCTTCCATTTCATAAACTTCTCCAGGGCAAAAGCGGATGCACGGATTTCGGTAAGCTTCGAAACATGTTGTTGAACAGATGTCAGGGTCATGTACAATAATATGGCAGGGTTGATCTTCCTCATGCTTTGTACCGGAGCGGAAAACTCCGGTAAGCTTATCTATATAAAGCTCTCCATCAATGACGGGCATTTCCGGCGCTCTGCTCCGCGGTGTTTTTTTCCTGGAAAACTTTTTCAGGGCAGAGCTGTCGTCCCGGATAGAAAGAGGGTCAATTATTCCTTTTCCGCCGGTTAAATACTGGCCGCCAAGATGTATAAACTTCAGGATTCCATTTTTGGAAAGGGCCTGGGCAAAATTACGGGCTTCATAAAGTTCATCTTTTATCCAACTTTTTTCCAGACTCAGTTCATACTGCTGCAGAGCATTATAAGAAAAATCATCTTTTTCAAGTGCGGCAATAATTGTCTCCGCAGCCAGCATTCCTGATTTCATAGCCGTGTGTATCCCTTTCAACCGCTGAGTGTTCAATAGGGAAGCACTATCTCCAACAATGACCGCTCCGCTGACGGCAAGCCTCGGTATGGTATAGTATCCTCCTGCGGAAAGTGTCTTGGCTCCTTGTTGCAACACCTTCCCACCCTGTATGATTTCAGCGATCATAGGGCTGTCTTTGAACTGAAGAAAGGCCTTGTACGGTTCTAAAAGAGGGTTTTTATAATCAAGTCCTACAATAAGGCCAAGGGAGATCAAGTTGTTTTTCATCTTATAGAGAAAGCCTCCGCCTTTTGTATTCAGACCCAATGGATAGCCAAAAGTATGCAGGATCGTAGTATCAGATGATAAAAACGGGCTTGATTCAGGAATTTCGATTACTTCTTTAATTGCTGTCTCAAAAATTTGGGGCATTTTTTTTGAAAAGATTCCCATTTTTTGTCCTAAATCCCGCACAAGATTCCCCTTTGGACCCTCTCCAAAAACAGTTGTCCTGGCAAAAAGATCAACGCCCGGTTCATAGTTCGACTTTTTATTACCATTTTTGTCGATTCCTTTATCACCGGTACGCACACCCAGAATATGGCTGTTGCCGGAATCGAAGAGAATTTCAGTTCCAGCAAATCCGGGGAAAACGTTCACACCCATATCTTCCGCCAACTCTCCAAGCCAGGCGGTAAATTTGGAAAGACTGATAATGCAGCAGTTATTATTATTCATGTATTTCGGTAAAAAGGGAATGCGGATGCTTTTAGAACCTGTTAAGAAATAGAGCTCTTCTTTGCATTCGGTTTCTTCAACCGGGCACCCTTCTTGCAGGTAATCGGGAAGCAGTTCGGCTAAAGCTTTAAGATCCAGTATAGCCCCGCTTAATGAATGAGAACCGATGCTATTTCCTTTTTCAATAAGACCGACTTCAATATCCATTCCCTTTTCCTGCGCCATCTTCATCAAATAAATGGCGCCAGCCAGGTTTCCAGGACCTCCCCCAACAAATAAAACATCAAACTGCAATGATTCTCTTGACTCGGTCATTTTTATACTTCCTTTTTATGAAATCTCTGCTTCTTTCTGCCTTTTTACTGTCTCTTCAGCATCATCTAATGAATCATATTCGAGCTTTTTTACCATATAATCATAAACCCTCTCAGTCATATTATCTTCATTATCCCAACTTTCTTTTATATCCCTGTAAAGCAAAGAAAGAGTCTTATCCGAATAGGTTTCAAGTTCACCCTTGAGGTATGTTTCAAAGGAGGTTCCATGTGATGTATCCTCCGAGCTTGAAAGGGGACGAGCTTTACTCATAACATTCGGATAATTTTCAAACATCTCCTTTTGCCAGGCATACTGAATTTTTACAATCTCATCTATAACGGGAATATCTTTGAGTTTTGGAATCAGATTATCCATTCTGGCATATTTTTGTGTCATAAGATTTACCCCGTTCTTTTCAGCTGCCTTGAGATCATCAATATAACTTTCCAGGGTATCCTCCGACCATGTCTGGAACTGGGAACCCCTTACAAGCTTGAAATCTTCCGGATGCTCCTGACATGATGCCTTTTGTTGAGTGGGAACCGAAAGAAACATCTTAAGCTCCCTGTTTAGTATCTCCATTATCAAATCATCTTTTCGACTCATAATATCCTCCTTTACCTAAAAACTGTTTTTGCCGATGTAAAATTGATAGGTCTTTTTCATTTCATCTTCAAAAGGAGCGTAATGGAAATTTAAAACATCTTTTATTAAAGTTCCAGAATAAATCAAATGATTGTCAAGAGGAAATGGGAGAGGTATTCTCATCTGGTCGATCTTTTTTGAGTTCATTTTTTTAGTTGCAATCTTTTTGCCGGTTACCTTGCGAAAGACTTCGATCAGTCTTTTATAAGAGATCATCTCCTCACCCGATAGATTAAAGGCTCTATTGCAGACCTTTTCATTGCCTATGCACTGCATGATTATCTTTGCCACATCCCACACAGAAACAAAAGAGAATAACGGAAGGGGATTATCGGGCAATATCACGGTCTTGTTATTAAGTATCAAGTCAAAAAAATAGCTTTCACGGGGCGCATAATTGTATTTTCCATATATAATGACAGGCCTCAATGAGGTATAAAAAATGCCAGTCTTACTGCAAAGTGTCATCAATTTTTCTTCGGTCTTCCACTTGTTGAAAGCATATTCAGCATATGGACCCAATTCCGGTTGGGGGCCTGTCAATTTGGGTGCATTCTCTTTTATCGGCAGATCAAGAACGTCCTGATAAACCGATGAGGTACTGATATAGACGTACTGCTTGATAGAATTTTCAGGAATAACCGAAAGTATTATCTGAATATCATCCGGCGTATATGCACAAAAGTCAACCACAGCATCAAAATTTAAAAATGGAATTCGGGTCTTAAGAAGAGCTGCGTTCTGTCTGTCACAAACGATCTCATTGACACCGTCCATTTTTAAAGGACGATTCCCTCTATTTAAAACATGAATTGAATAATCCTTTTCCTTTGCCAGCTCTTCAACAAAGACCTTTCCAAGAAAATAACTTCCGCCAATCACCAGGATATTTTTCATCACCAGCCTCCTTAGCCCACCCAAACATTTTTTCCCCTTAATGATGGATCTTTAATTCTGCTTTGAATAATGGGGCCATGATCTAACAGAAAATCACCCGAAAAATCAGTCAACCCTTCGTTTCTTAACTGCTTTAAAACAAGAGAGCAAATATCTTCAATAATGGCGATTTTTTTTTGATATTCATGAGAGGTAATCAGATCGCCTATTTTTAAAAAGATATTTTCACCCAATACAGGAAGTTCTCTAACAGCTCGATGCATCCATTTATGATAAGGAGCATACTTTTTGTTGATCAGAAAAACCATTGAAATCACATCCGCACAAAATTTTGTTTCTGCATACTGAGCGGCAAAATATTCTCCCCTTTTTACAGAACGCGCAAAATTGTACTGACCGGATTGGGCAACGGTCATACACCTTGAAGCGATCTTTTTCAGCCTTACATCTTCCGGGTAAAATTCAAGCAATCTCTTCCGCCAGTTTGTAAACTCACCCAATGGATCATAAAACACCTTGCCATTACAAGATGTTGCCAATGCGCTCTCAGGGATAAAGAGCCATTCTTCAAGATCAGCCGGTATATGATCCATACCAATATAATTTAAAAAGAATTGGGATATCTCAAAAACACCGATTCTTCCTTCGCCCCAGTTGCTGATTTTCCGAGGGCCATACCCATAAAAGGTCTTTGGAAGTTTTGAAATTTCTTCTTGAAGTTGATATCCAAATTTATCGAAATCCTCATGAACAAGCCAGATGCAAAAACTGGGTCCCCAATCATGATCTCTGGAAATCTCATCATCAAAACCAAAACATTCGGAACCGTCTCCGGCAAGACCAGCGGCAATACGATCAGCATAATTGCTGAATTTATCCTTTATTAAAGGCAGACCGTATGCATTAAAATATTTTTCAGATAACTCAAGTCCTTTCACATATCACTCCTTTCGGCTTAAAAAATTTCCTTTAATTTAAGAAGCTATTTTAAAAGCAGGGGATCGAAGCGAAGCCGATTTATCAGTTTTAAAACAGCTTCTAAGTGTCTTGATATCTGGAAAGGT
>CAZRLQ010000122.1:0-6855 GCA_964600725.1 uncultured Desulfobacterales bacterium | reverse complement strand
ATGAATTAGAATTTCCTGTCAATGTTGTTGATAAGTTTTATTAATAATAGTATGAAATTACATTGTCAACCTTTTCCGAGCGGTACAAGATATCGCCGTTTTGTTCTTTTGGAAGGAGTTTAAAGATGGTGACTAAGATTCGTATTGGAGCGCTTATATCTGGAGGCGGAACAAACTTACAGGCAATAATAGATTCGTGTGAATCTGGAAAGATCTGTGGAGAAATTGTCTTTGTAGGAACTGACAACCCTGATGCACAAGGTCTTAAAAGGGCTGCTTCGCGTAGAATTCCAACATTTGTGGTTGATTATAAATCCGCTATAAAAAATTTCAATAATGATTTGAATAAAATCGAACTTCCCGATGATTTTAATATTAATGACTTACTTTTAAAATATTCTGTTTTTCCCGCTGATGCAGATCTTGAAAAGACAAAAAAATTTTTAACTTTAAGAGCAGCTATTGAAAAAAAACTTCTTGATAAAATGAGACCTTATCCATTTGATCTTCTCATCCTTGCCGGATTTATGAGAATTTTAAGCCCTTATTTTATTGATAAAATTAATTCTGAACCGGATAATTTTCGAATAATGAATATACATCCCGCTCTTCTCCCTGCGTTTCCAGGTTTGGATGGATATGGTGATACATTCCGTTACGGATGCAAGATAGGCGGATGCACAGTCCATTTTATTGATTATGGAGAAGACTCAGGTCCGATTATTGGCCAGAGAGCATTTCCAATTCAAGAAAATGATACGCTAAATACAATAAAAAAAAAGGGATTAGCTCTGGAGTGGGAACTTTATCCTTCATGCATACAGATGTTTGCGCAGAACCGTTTGCAGATTGTCAAAAAGATATTCGAGCTTGACAGCGGAGAAAAAGTAATAAGAACCGTGGTAAAAATTAAAGGCGAGAGTTAAAGGAGTCGGTATAGATAAAACAATAAAAAGGTCTTTGGTTTTTTTCCACTTTGCAAATATTTTCTTTTACCACTTTGACAATTCCATCCATGGAAATGTCTGTGGACCCGGCGATATGAGGTGTCGCCATTACGTTATACTTAAAAACAGGATCATCAGGATTAGGCGGTTCTTCCCAAAAAACATCCAGACCGACCCCTGCAATTCTTTTTGACTTCAGAGCTTCCAACATCGCATCTCTGTCAATCAAACCGCCCCTTGACAGGTTGATTAAGAAAGCATTTTGCTTCATGGAGTAAAACGCGTTACGATCTATCAGGTGCTTTGTTTCAGGGGAGGAGGGAAGACAAAGAACCACAAAATCTGATTTTTCCAGCAGTTCCGTTAAATCTTCTGTGCCTCCGACCCAGTCAAGCCCTAACAGTTTCATAGCTTTTTCCGGGTTATCCCGCTTGATACCGATTAAATTAACTCCAAAGGGCTTGAGTCTTTTTATCAAAGCTTTTCCGATTCCGCCAAGTCCAACGATACCTACTGTCTTTTTGTTCAGAGACCTTCCAGGAGGTTCGCCCATCTTTCTGTTTGCCAGGCTGAGAGCCATACCACGGACATCTCTTGAAAGTCCGATCATTAAATAAATCCCAAGCTCAGCTACTGAATCGGCATTACCGGAAATATCAGTAGGTACATTGGCCACCCAAATATTTTTTTCCCAAGCTGCGTTCAAATCAATACTTTCGATTCCGGCTCCACACTGCTGAATGAGTTTAAGCTGATCCGCTTTTTCAATTAATTTCCGTGTTACAGAACACATGGTAGGTATTAATACATCAAACCCTTTTAAACTATCTACTTCAAATCGTCCGGATGCCTCAAAATGGTGTTGAGGAAGTTCTGATCGAATCCTTCCCAAAAATCCGCCCCATGCATTTTCCGGAGCGGCAAAAAGAATTTTCATCGGGTACTTTCCTCCTATGTAAGATCCTGTTTGAAAAATTTCGGCATGCGCGGTTAGTAGATAAGCAATATCAATTATTTATAGTCAGGAGATCGGAAAGACCTGAAAATTCCTTGCGTCAATCAGCCGTCTGTCAGCAGTAACCAGTGTAAGACCGTAAACCATGCCAGTGGCGGAAATAAATCTGTCGGCAGGGTCTTGGTGAGCGAGTACAATATGCCGGCTCTGGATTGCCACTTCCATATTGATTACAGCTTCCCTGATCGGCAACGCACCAGAGGATGACGTGTGTATCCAGCAGCAGCTTCAATCCTGTAACACCTCCCAGTCCTTTTCGCCGGAGGCAGGCGAAATGACATCTCCCGTAATCCTGACCGTATCCTTCAGGCAACCAAGCCAAGCCTTGGGCTTTGGCGGCGGCGGAGGGCTTACAAGCGCAACAGGTTCTTCTTTGCGGGTCACCAGAAGTGGATGTCCTGTCTTTTTTACGTTGAGTAAAAGCCGAAGGCAAGTGGCTTTAAATTCGGAAATCGTTACTTTTTCCATTGCAAGCACACTCCTATTATATTATCGGATTGAATCCGATTTACAATAAAAATATCATGATCGACGACTATGGTCAACTGCGTTTTTGGTTCAACAAATATCCGCGCTTTCGTGATAATTCTTTTCTTTTTCGTGTGCTGCACAATCTGACATGTGACACTCCACGGAGCAAGACCCCGTGGCTTCTGCTTAGTTTACCAAGCATTCTTTTTCCTGCTTCAACGACAGTTCCAACGAACTATCTCTACAAGCGTAAATTCCCGTATGCCCTTACGGTACTTATTTTTTGCCAATTCATCCACAGGGCAATCCTATGTGGTTTTCTTGGCAGATCTTATAACCGCACAGATCAAAGATTTTGATTTAATCAACGGTCAGGAAAAGCGAAAATTTAAAGCTGTATGTCTGCGTGCGAATACGCACAAGCAGACGCAGAAATAGACTGAGCCATTTGAAAAAAAAATCTTTCCGGCCACCCTTCGAGTTATGAGCTATTCAAAGTTATTAAAACTCCAGAAAGTTCGGGGTTCTCGGAAATGGTATAACGTCCCTGATATTTGTTATTCCCGTTACAAACATTATAAGCCGGTCAAAACCAAGACCAAAGCCGCTGTGAGGAACTGATCCAAATCTTCTGGAATCAATATACCACCAGTAATCTTTTTTAGACAATCCTGTCTCATCTATTCGGTTTTCAAGCACATCGAGACGTTCTTCACGCTGGCTTCCCCCTATTATTTCTCCAATGCCCGGTAAAAGAATATCCATAGCCGCTACTGTTTTCTTGTCATCATTTAATCGCATGTAAAACGGTTTTACGGCGGAAGGATAATCAAAGATAATAAGAGGCTTTTCAAAATATCTTTCGGCTAAATAACGTTCATGTTCGGTTTGAAGGTCTTTTCCAAACTCAATTTTATATTGAAATTTTCTTTTTGATTTGATCAGAATATCGACTGCTTCTGCATATGGAATTCTGATAAAATCAGATGATACGATATTTTCCAAAACCAAAAGAAGCGTCTTATCCACAAATCTTGCAAAAAGCGCCAGGTCTTCTTTGCAATGATCCATTGCATAAGTTATCAAATATTTTATCGTCTCTTCACCAAGATCCATATCATCTGTAAGGCCGCAAAAAGCCATCTCCGGTTCCACCATCCAGAATTCCGCCACATGTCTTCTGGTGTTGGAATTTTCAGCTCGAAATGTCGGGCCGAAAGTGTAAACATCCCCTAACGCCAAGGATAACATTTCTGCTGACAACTGGCCGGAAACCGTCAGGTTTGCTTTCTTTCCAAAAAAATCAAGGGAATAGTCGGTTTTCTCATTTTTCTCCGTCGGTTTTTCCCTGTCCAGTGTTGTAACTCTGAACAACTCGCCGGCGCCTTCACAATCAGAACCTGTGATAATTGGAGTATGAATATACTTAAAGCCTTTATTTCTGAAAAATTGATGCACCGCAAAGGACAATTCCGAACGAATACGAAACACAGCTCCATACTTGTTTGTTCTCGGCCTTAGATGCGCAATTGTTCTTAGATATTCATCGCTATGCCTTTTTTTCTGCAAGGGGTATGATTGTGAAGCAATACCTAAAATTTCAATCAGTTTTGCACGAATCTCCCATTTTTGTCCGCTTCCTTGTGATAATACCAGGCTGCCGGTTACCGATACGGCTGAACCGGTTGTAATTTTCAATACGTCTTTATAATTATCTAATGAATCGTCGGCCATAACCTGGATATTTTTGAGGCATGATCCGTCATTTACTTCTATAAAGGAAAAATGAGTTAAATCGCGTCTCGTTCTGACCCATCCTTTAATTAAGACTTCATCCGCAGGAAGAGATGATTCTAAAAGATCAAATATTTTAGTGCGTTTCATGAGGAACCCTCCTTTTCAAAGGGGGATTTTTTGTAATTTCTCAACAGCAGCCAGGGTATTGTGGTTTAACAGAAAAACTAAAATGGAATATCATTCTCCTTAGGTTCTGAATGGTTTGGTTCAGGCATATCCGGTTTTCCTCTTTGCATTGGAGGGCTGTCTGAATCAACGGAATCTCTTCCTCCAAGAAACTGAACATTTGATGCTACAATTTCGGTTGTGTATCTTGTGACACCATCTTTTTCCCATGATCTTGTCTGGATTCTGCCTTCAGCATAAACCATTCTGCCTTTTGAGAGGTATTCGCCGCAAATTTCACCAAGCCTGTCAAAAGCAACTATGCGATGCCATTCTGTACGTTCTCTCTTTTCTCCCGTGCCTTTGTCCTTCCATTCTTCAGAAGTAGCAATGCTGAAATTTGCTACTGCACGACCATCCGCGGTATACCGAACTTCCGGGTCTCTTCCTAATCTGCCGACCAGAATCGCCTTGTTGATACCCACCATAAATTACCTCCATTAATTATAAACGACAGGAGATTATCTCTGTTGTTTTTATTATGTTCAGTCCTTGCTTCCTTTTTCTATTATTGACAATAGATATAAAAAATCATTCAGCTTGTCAAACGATTAAAGCCCTGGCATAAGGGTTTGAGCGGAAAAACCCGGAAAGCTCATCAATTACCGGCACAAGTCCGTCAAATCCGGCATTTTGTACTGCCATAAATATCCGCGCAAAGGTTTCATATCTGTTTTCCAGCAGGCCTTCCGGCGAGTTTAGGCCCTAATCTTTCATAAACTTCACCCCTTCGGTATAAGATCTGCGGGGATTAGCCGAAAGATATGAATCGATTTTAGCTATGGAGATACCTGCGTGATTTGCAAAAGAAGATGCCAGCTCTCTGTTTTCAAGCAGAGATTTAAAATAGCTTAAAAATATGGAAAGGGGTGTGAGCTCTGTTTTCACCCCGTGTGAAACCAGTGCTCTTTCTATGGCTTCAACAAGTATCTGTTCAAGTGAGGTTGTGGATCTGTAATTTACCAGTGAAACATCAGCGATTAAAAATCTGCGGCATGAATCTTTTGCTTTGCGAAGCCCTTCATGATTGCCTGATAAAACCTCCGAGCATGCTTTGTTTAAAAGCCAGCCAATAAGCGCTGCAGGAAAATGAGATTTTCCGGATCCAAAATCACCTTGAAGGAAAAATCCCTGGCACTTTTTTTAAGCAGAGAGTCTGCAAGTATTGTATAATGAGATGCGACATCGGAGGTGAAGACAAAGCTTTTTGAAATCGATTCAGACCGGACTTTTCCCTCTTCAAGGCTTATTACGGTCTGAACCGGGGCACTTCAATCAGATCGCCAATTTTTGGGAATCTGTTCATCTTTTCAATATTTTGAGATAGTTAACATCGGTTTGCGTAACTTATCAATAAGTCCGGGAACCTATGTACTTCCTCCTCTGAAAAATGGGGAGTACCTTAGATTTCTCCATCATTACCCTAACTTTTTGAGAAGTCGCCCTGTTTTAAGATTTAACCTGAAGTAATCATATTGCTTTTATTTAAGTATTTCAATTTTGAATCTTTTTCATCCATCTCCTGCATTTCTTCTTTTCCGATTTCAAGGAGTTTGGTATGTGATTCAATCACTGAACGGATCTGAACCTCTATTTGCATTCGCTGTCGTTTTAATTCCGTTATATCCTCATGAAGTTGTGCAAGCCTGTTATGGGCTTTGTTCAAAATTTTTTCCGCTTTTACTTCAGCCTCGGCGACAGTCAGTTCGGCAGTTTTACGAGCATTTTCCTTCATCTGTTCCAAAACATTTTGGGAATTAATTATTGCCCGTTTAAAAGATTCCTCACGTTCTCTATATCCCTTGGCTTCAAGTTTTAACCTGCGATTTTCCTCACGCAAACTTTCATGTTCATCATGCAAAGATTCAAAAGCATCGGCGATTTCTTCGAGAAAAGCATCAACATCCTGAACATCAAAGCCTCTGAATTTCATTTTGAACTGTCGCTGCTTAATATCAAGAGGTGTGATTTTCATAAGATAAAAGATCCTTTCATGTTTTACCTAAATTCTGGAATTGCTGAATTCAGGTTTTATGATAAAATAGCAGACAACTTAAAAAGACTTTCCACGACAAATCTTCTCAAAAATACAATTGCCAAAAATACAATAATTGGAGATAGATCAAGACCGCCAAAATCAAATGGAATTCTTATGCGGATTCGATATAGAATCGGTTCTGTAACATTATGAATAAAACGTACAATTGGGTTATATGGATCCGGATTTACCCAGGATAGCACAGCTCTTGCCACAACAATCCACATAAACAAAATTAAAACATAATTGACAACAGCCGCTACAGCAGCGATTAAATTAGCAAGTATAAACATATGGACTGATCCTTTCTAACTTAGGAACGGAGACGAAATAACTTCCACAAGTAAGCGCGCAGATTCAGGTCAGATTTGTTCGATTTGCCCGATCTGAAAATAGGCACAAAAGTTGAAGAAATAGTTAAC
>CAZRLQ010000121.1:1880-6869 GCA_964600725.1 uncultured Desulfobacterales bacterium | reverse complement strand
TTAATCGCAAAATTTTTAAAATAGTCAGCGGATTTTGTGATTTTGCTCAATCAGATCGACTAAATCCAATCTAAATCTGAGCACCTTAACGCGATACTTATTTTATTACAGTGAGACCCTAAGCAGGCAGTTTTAATGAAAATCATATTAACGATACTCGCCTTTTTATATTTTTTATGTCCGTATGACCTCTTTCCGGATTTTATCATTGGTTGGGGATGGATTGACGACCTGATTCTTTTAATCCTTTTTTGGAGATTCTTTTTTATCGCCAAAAACAGAGAAAAAGAGTACAAGAGCTTTAATCAGGAAAAGAGTCAATTTTTTGGACAGGAAAATGGGAAAAATTTTTCTGAAAAGATTTACAGAAATGACCCATACAGAGTATTAGGCATAGAAAAAGGAGCGTCAGCTGAAGATATAAAACGGGCTTACCGGAAACTTGCAAGTAAATATCATCCGGACAAGGTACATCATTTAGGACCGGAATTTGCTGAAATTGCAGAAAAACGTTTCAGGGAAATACAAAATTCATATGAGGAGTTGATACGAAGATAAATTGAGAGCCTCTTTGCCGCCTCTTGTTTGTCCAATATCGGCAAGGATTATTTTTTTGTATAAAACATTGCCCCGGCGTCATATTTTTGTCTTCTCTGTCTGCCGTGCTTTGTTTAGGAACGGGGACGAAATAAGTTCCCCAATCAGGCATCATAGCTTCAGGTCATCCTAACCCAATCTATGCGCCTATTTGTAGAAGTTATTTCGTCCCCCTCCCTTAAAAACTGTTTTAAAACTGATGAATCGGCTTCGCTTCTGTCCCCTTCTTTTAAAACAGCTTCTAAAAAGTTTGGCAAATACAGCCTAAAGCCGAGATTAAAAACAAATTTTATCTCTATTCTTCTTCAATAACGGCCAAAAGGTCATCCTCTTCCACCATATCACCGGCCTTGACCGATATTTCCTTTACAGTTCCATCACAGGGAGCAAAGACAGGGGTTTCCATCTTCATAGCTTCTATAACCAGTGCCTCATCATCCTCTTTTACTTTGCCGCCTGCCTCGATATTTAACTGAATAACCTTACCTGCAAGGGGAGCTAAAATTTCGACATCCATATTATAATCCTCCATTTTTCAGTCTGATTTTGTGCATTAAGATACAAAAAAGCATATAATTCTTGAGGGAATGCTACTTTAATAAAGTCAGGAAGATTCCTGCAGCAATTACGGTTCCTATAACACCAGCGACATTAGGTCCCATTGCGTACATTAAAAGATAGTTCCTTTTGTCTGCCTGAGCACCAACTTTGTGTACTACCCTGGCCGCCATAGGTACGGCTGAAACACCCGCAGCGCCGACCAAAGGATTGATCTTATGTTTGAGAAAAAGGTTGAGAATCTTGGCCAGTATTACCCCTGTTCCGGTACTTATAATAAATGCAAGCAATCCAAGAAAAAAAATAAAAATTACCTTGTATTGCAAAAAATTTTCCGCATTCATCGTTGCACCGACAGGAAGTCCCAAGAATATCGTAACGATGTTCAGCAGTTCATTTTGGGCGGCATTTGTCAGCCTTTCAACCACCTTTGCTTCACGGAAAAGATTGCCTAACATGAACATTGAAACCAGAGGTGCTGAAGCAGGGACAAGGAGAATTATTAAAAATGCTGAAATTATAGGGAAAAGAAGTTTTTCCAAACGTGTGACCCTGCGGGATTTTTTCATTCGAATGACACGTTCTTTTTTTGTGGTCAGAAGCCGCATAACAGGTGGTTGAATTATCGGCACAAGGGCCATATAGGAATATGCTGCTACAGCACAAGAACCAAGCATATACGGTGCAAGTTTTGTGGCTAAAAAAATTGTTGTCGGACCGTCTGCTCCGCCGATAATACCGATAGTTGCAGATTCACTAAGGCTGAAACCGATAAAGTGAGCAACAAAAAAAGTAAGGTAAACGCCTGCCTGGGCGCCTGCTCCAAGGAAGATAAGAATCGGATTTGCCAACAATGGTCCAAAATCGGTTAAAGCACCTAAACCCAGGAAAATAAGGGGAGGTATGATTTCCCACTGTATTCCGTAATGATAAAAACGCCATAGCAGTCCTTCGTTCGGCTTCATCAAAGCAGCTAAGGGCAGATTCGCCAGAACAATTCCAAAACCGATAGGCAGAAGAAGAAGCGGTTCGTAATCTTTTGCAATGGCAAGATAGATCAAAGCAAGACCTATCATCCACATGACAAGCAAACCTGGCGTAATATAAAAGATACCCGTGGTTTTAAACAACGACAATAATGTGTCAATCATTTTTCTTTTTTCTTATCTTTCAGCCCGCTTATGACAAAAGCTGTAAACTTCATGGAAGCATAAAGCAATGCCATTCCCAAGAAAACACCTCCGAGACCGGTTATGAAAATATTTAATGGCCCTGCCAACTGATTCCCCTCTTAGCACTTTGGTTCACAAAATTTGATAAATTCTAAAAATCAGCGAAAGGTCTGTATCCTGTTTCAATTACAAAGGCATATTCCCATGTCGTTTGGGATACAAAACAGCTCTTTTTTTCGTGGAAAGGAGTTTCAGCCCTCTGATCAGTACCTTTCTTGTATCTTTCGGTTCTATTATATTATCAATCCCCCAGTTTGCTGAAATTTCACGCATTGGGTTAGAATACTTTTCAGTATATTCCTTTATCTTTTCTTTTCTTAATTTATCGGGGTCTTCAGATTCCCTGATCTCCTTGCCGAAATAGAGTTCCACAGATGTTTCTATTCCCAACACGCCAACCTCAACAGTCGGCCAGAAATAGACAAAATCCGTGCCCAATCCCGCTACAATACCCATGCCCAGCGTACCGCCTCCATAACATTTTCTCAAAACCACTGCAATTCTTGGGACAGTGGCTTCACAAAGCGCATATAAAATCTTTGCACCATGACCGATAATTCCAGCGCTTTCCTGCTTGCTGCCCGGCATATAAGCCGGCGTGTCGATAAGCATTACAATGGGAATATTGAAACAATCACAAAACCTGATGAACCTCGCCTGCTTGGTTGAACTCTTATAGGTAAGTGCACCAGCTCTTACCTTTGGCTGGTTGGCGACAAACCCGACTGTTTGATTATTCAAACGGCCGAAACCGACGATAACCTCTCCGGCAAATTCGGGCTTTATTTCAAAAAACCGTTCATTGTCCACTATCGAGTAGATTATCTTGTGCATATCAAAAAATTTATTGGAAGCCATGGGCGGGATATACGCAAGATTTGGATCTTCTCTTTCAGGATCATCGCCCATTTCAACAACGGGTGGTTTTTCATTCATGTTTAAAGGAAGATAACTCATCAGTTCCTTTATGTTATCTAAACATTTTTTGTCATCAGAAAACCTTTTATCGGCAATACCGGTTGTTCTGCAGTGAAGAGCGGCACCTCCAAGTTTTTCTGCACTTATCTTTTCTCCAATGACTGATTCAACCATTCTTGGACCAGTTATGAACATATGGCTATGCTTATCAACCATAAAGACAAAATCGGTCAAAGCAGGTGAATATACGGAAATACCGGCACAACTCCCCATAATTGCCGATATTTGGGGAATTACACCTGATGCATGTGTATTTGGAAAAAATAACGAACAGCCGCTTTTTTCCATCAAGTCGCCCATGATTGTTTTTGACTCGTATATATGAGGAAGTCTTGCCCCGGGAGAATCATGAAGCCCGATAAAAGGGATACTCAATTCCAATGCCCGCTGAACTGTTTTGTACATTTTATATCCATGAAGCGCACCAATTGATCCACCTCGAATCGTTGCATCCTGGGAATAGACACAAACACCGCGTCCGTCTATTGTTCCATAACCGCTGATCAATCCATCTCCAGGTGCATTATCAAGGTGTCCTACCAACATATTAAACTCCGTAAAGCTGCCCTCATCCAAAAGATAGGTTATTCTCTCGCGAGCTGTCAGTTTCCCCTTGGAATGTTGGGCTTCTATCTTCTTCTCACCGCCTCCCTTCAGCACCTTTTCCCTAACTTCGCGAAGTTCATCAATTCTATCTTCTATTTTAATATCCATTTGAATTTCGTCCTTTTAATCATTAATGAAAAGTGAATGCTCCCCTCCTGAATCAAAGACCTGCCTGCGGCAGGCAGGTTCAAAGAGGGGCTTTTAGCAGGTCGAAGCCTGAAGCGTATCCATCCCGATACGCAAAATATTTAAAGCGGCATTATAGTCACGATTAGCTGCAAAGCCACACTTGCATCTATGAGTACGGACAGACTGGGGATAGGTGATCGAATTCCAGCCGCCTTTTTTCTTGAATTTTAGGAAACCGGGTGCTTCTACGCCTTCCTTTATTCTGCGGAAATTTGTAAGTTCCCAGGATTTCAATTTTCAGCTTTTTCGGCTCAAGAAACACAGGTCTGAATTTTAGCTTAATATGTCAGGTGCAAGAGCCGGCTTGAAAACGCCGGTTCATCCCCTATCTTCGCTTCGCTTTGCTCAGGAAGGGGTCTTCTCAGCGGGGAAGATAAAATGCTTAAAACCCGTTTAAACCAAACTAAGCGATCTTTTACTTTTACGAAGATATATGCTTTAAATCTTAATGCATAAGAGTTTGGGAAAACCACGGGTGTGTCGAAGATTTTAGTAAACCCCGAACGCGCGGGATGATGTGCAATGATGATGCACAAAAAATCGGTGCAGATCAAACAAAAAATTATTCGATTCAGATATTAGGTTCCCGTTAAAAAACCAGTCCGATCACAAGTCTCCAGACTCATTGAAAAGTTACCAATTTGACAAATACCTGAATTAAGCGATCAGCTGTCAATAATTAGCCGTTAGTATCAAAGAATCAATAAATCAGGAGGAAATAATTTTAAACCTGGTGAGTTAAAGTTGACGTGATCAATTATATTGAACTGTCTTATAACAGTCATCATCTCCATTCGTTCTTGGGATATAAAAACCTGGGAGGTTATCC
>CAZRLQ010000121.1:0-1780 GCA_964600725.1 uncultured Desulfobacterales bacterium | reverse complement strand
GCCTTCCCTGACCTTGTAAAAAATTTCTCATTCCCGGACAGCCTCCCGGACGGTTTTGAAAGTAATTTTTACCTCAACACAAACTGCTTAACTGAATGTCTGTTTTTACTTGACTACATCATCAAAAAGTTTGAGTCTGTTCTTTTGTCACAACACCACTTATGCCTTGCAGATAAACAGATTCTTAACGCTTTGAAAACTGATACCTGGCACGGGCGCCCTTTTGACCATATTTCTTTCTTTCCTTAGCCCTTGGATCCCGTTTAACAAAACCGGCTTTTTTCAGAATCTGCCTGTAATTACTATCTACCAGCAAAAGGGCCCGGGTAATTCCATGTCTGATAGCACCTGACTGGCCGGAAATCCCCCCTCCCGCAACCCTGATTCTTATGTTAAACGAATTTTCGTTACCTGTAAGTACAAGAGGTTGGTTTACAATTGTCTTAGCTGTATCAATCTTGAAATAATCATCCATGGGCCTGTTATTAATGATAATTTCACCATTTCCAGGTCGCATCCATGTTCTGGCAACAGCTTTCTTTCGTTTTCCGGTTGCGTAATAAACGTTTTCTTTTTCCATAATTATCCTGTTAATGATTAGTACCGGCGTAACCGATGACTTACTTACTAAAAGCCCTGTAAAGACATCGTTCTTTAGAATCCCTTAGGAGGCTGTTCTAAAATGGCTATTTTCCGCAATCTTTATGCCCGCCTGTCGCGGTTGTGACGCAGACAGGTCAATCTTCACCTTCCCTGCATGGAAATTTCAGTTTCGGATTTATATTTTCAGAGTCTTGGGCTGCTGGGCCTCATGAGGATGCTTATCGCCGGCATAAACTTTTAACTTTTTAAAAAGCTTTCGACCCAACCTGTTTCCCGGCAACATACCTTTAACAGCAAAACGAATCAAATCCTCCGGCCTTTTTTCCAAAAGTTTTTTAGCAGAAATTGCCTTAAGTCCTCCAACATAACCACTATGTCTGTAATACATTTTCTGTTCCAACTTTTTGCCCGTTAGAACAACTTTCTCAGCATTAACGACTACTATCCAGTCCCCCGTATCAGTATGGGGGGTAAAAAGAGGATTGTGCTTGCCTCTAAGTCTGCTAGCCACCAAACTGGCAAGCCTTCCAAGAATTGCGCCCTGCGCATTGACAATATACCAATCCTCACTGTTATCCGAACTTTTTGCACTATATGTATACTTTTTCACTCTCTTTCTCCTGATTATAGTGAATACTCCCTGCGCAGAGCACACGAGCTTTAGAGACGGGCCATAGCCCTCTCATAGACTGCATCCCCAGTCCTGTTATGTTATATTTTTCGCAACATTAACATTTCTTTGGAGAGAAAGGCCACCGCTTTTATGAGAAATACAATCTACAAATTGCCTTCATGCCGTATTGCCCATGCTTTTGTTAATGCAGCGAAAGTTATCATTTTTCATGTTGCTGATAGATAAATTTTCAACGACAATGTCCTGAATTGTTTCAGGCAGAACCAATTATCTCTAACCGTGCCAGAAGGACATAGTTTTCCATGGGGAATAAAAAAGAATCAAATTTATTAAATAATTAATTGCCTTATGTCAAGCAAAAAGATCTCATAAAAGAGAACTGAATAAAACATTTCAGGTTGGTTGTGACACTCCATGGGGCAAGCCCCCATGGCTTCTGCTTAGTTTATTAGGCATTCTTTTTCCTGCTTCAACGACAATTCCAGCGAACCATCTCCACAAGCGTAAATTCTGCTGTGCCCCAGCATATTAAATCCTGTATTT
>CAZRLQ010000120.1:0-6894 GCA_964600725.1 uncultured Desulfobacterales bacterium | reverse complement strand
GGCTGCAGAGCGCGTGTCACCGCAAGCCGTCTGCTTTAGCTGACAGTAGTTGACAAAGATTTCATTTAATAG
The DNA here is from genome assembly GCA_964600725.1 of uncultured Desulfobacterales bacterium. Classification (GTDB taxonomy): domain Bacteria; phylum Desulfobacterota; class Desulfobacteria; order Desulfobacterales; family CAZRLQ01; genus CAZRLQ01. Next base: position 6,822 of record CAZRLQ010000120.1, on the reverse strand, counting down.
CCGAGTTAATCCTTGACAAATATTTAAAAGTCGATTATTGGAACGGGCATGGTTGTGATTTCAGAATGTTATATAGAACTGTCAAGAAAACCCCGTCCGCTTGCGGCGGAGATGAATTGACAAAAATAAGTACCGTAGGGCATACGGGAATTTACGCCTGTGGAGATGAAAGGCTGCTTTTGTCTATGAAGCAGGAAAAAGAATGCTTGGTAAACCAAGCAGAGAAGCCATGAGGCTTGCCTCATGGAGTGTCACGATAAGTATAATTGCACATAAACCAGGGTCCTTTGAAAATCTTCAAACTGGGGCCGCGCCTGTCTGCGAGCATCGTACAGGCAGGTGCAGAATTTAGGCGTTTTGCAAAGATCTCAGCTTTTGCCGAAAGGCAAAAGCTGTTTTCCATTCCTTAAGAACTATGGAAGATATGTGTCCAAAGGAGTATCAGTTGAATGTTCAGATTGAAAATCTGCTGACAGAAAAAAAAGCCGTTATTTTGAAAAAATGGTTTGAGTTAGTCATTGAAACATATCCCTCAGATACCGCTATTTTTATAAAAAGAGAGAAAGATCCTTTTGCCAATCCTGTAGGAAATGCAATATATCGGGCTTTGGAGCCTCTTTTTGACGAACTGCTTAACAAAATGGATCATGAAATCATAACCTCATTTCTTGATCCGGTCATCAGGATCAGAGCTGTTCAAACCATGTTTACCCCCTCGCAAGCTACCTCTTTTATCTTATTTTTAAAATATATTGTCAGAGAAATTTTAAATAAAGAAATCAGCAAAAATAACATTTATGACCAGTTGCTGAAGTTTGAGTCAAAAATCGACGAACTTTGCCTGGCAGCATTTGACATATACGTGAAATGCAGGGAAAAGATTTACGATATTAAAGCAAATGAAGAAAGAAACAAGATTTATAGTGCCTTTGCAAGGGCGGGCTTGATTGACGAATCCCTGTAAGCTGGAGTCTGTTTGAAATCCTTTGATTTTGCTCAAGAGCTTAGAAAACGAAAATACAGTGCTGACACTTCATTTTACTTAAATTTCAGAAATAGAGCGGGACCTTTGCAAAATATTCAATTTCGCTTGCGTTCAAGAAAGACTAAAATTTTAACCGGAGGAATACAATTGAGGATTAAAATTTTAGCCCGGCGCTGAAATCGGGCGGAAGGGGCGTTTTGCAAAGGTTCCAGAGCATGTGTGTTTTGAAGATAGCGTTAAAGCTTTTCTTCACGTAAAATTTGAATCCGATATCTGAATCCGATATAATAGGTGATCGGGCAAAAAACAATCCCCTCAAACGGACTTTTAGAGAGATTTTAAGGAGGTTTATTAATTATAATATTATGATTGTTGCTTCAGCCGGCATGCATGATTGTTTAAACTTAACTATTTAAACAGGGCAGGCCATCTCAATGGCTTGGTTTAAACATGTATAATCAAGCTTTGTAATTAGTATAAAAATTAATTCAATTAGGAGCCAGTTTCAAAACGCCCCTTTCGCCCGGTTTCACCTTGAACAAAATTGAACATCTTGAAACTGGCTCCTATGATAAAATTTAAACAAAAATGTAATGTCGTGCTGTGCCAAAAAGAATGAGGTGGTGTTAAATGAATGAAAAGTATGTCTTTCCCCTCGGGGCTGTAGTTGTATCATTTTTATTAGCCTATGTGGGTGTCGAAGCGGTAGGGCTTGAAGTAATTTTCGGGATTGTTTTTCCCTATCTGGCTTTTATCGTTTTTATTGTGGGGATATTTTATCGTGTAATGGGCTGGGCGGGTTCTCCGGTTCCGTTTCGTATCCCCACAACATGCGGCCAGGAGAAATCACTTCCCTGGATCAAAACCAACAGCATTGATAATCCGTGCAGCACAGGTGCTGTAATTATTCGGATGCTGTTTGAGATCTTATGCTTCAGGTCGCTGTTCAGAAATACCAGGATGAGATTGAATAGAGAAACGAAAATCAGTTATGAATGGGAAATCTGGCTGTGGTTATTTGCCCTGGCATTTCACTATTCGTTTCTTACCGTACTGGTAAGACATTTAAGATTATTTGTCGAGCCTGTTCCCAGTTTGATCCATATTCTGGAAAAGGTTGATTCATTTTTTCAATTGGGTCTGCCCGTACTCTATTTGTCCGGAATCGTTCTTCTAATTGCCGTGATTTTCCTGCTGTTAAGGAGAATCCTTTCCCCCAGAATAAATTATATTTCACTTGCATCAGATTATTTTCCTCTTTTTCTTATCATCGGCATTTCAATTACCGGTATCCTCATGCGTTATTTTACCAAGGTGGATGTGGTATCAATAAAAGAACTTACAATGGGTCTTGTTACATTTCATCCCAGTCTGCCCGAAGGTATCGGCGGATTGTTTTATGTGCATCTCTTTTTTGTATGCATTCTTTTAGCATATTTTCCTTTCAGTAAACTGATGCATATGGGCGGGATTTTCTTGAGTCCGACAAGAAATATGGTTAATAACAGCCGTGAGGCAAGACATATAAATCCCTGGAATTACCCTGTCCATGTTCATACTTATGAAGAGTATGAGGATGAATTCAGGGAAAAAATGATAGAGGCTGGATTGCCTGTGGATAAAAAGGAGTAATTAATGAAAGACCTTCCGAAATCAGAAGAACTATTTTCAAAGATCAACCATACGCCACCCAGAGATAAGGGGTGGATGGATACACCCATCAATATCAGGAAGGGGATGTACTGTTACGCTTCGAATCCTAAGAGCGTTGAATATGTAGGGCTTCCATATCCAAGAAACTGGAATCCTCTTGATGATGACTGGCAACTTCCTGAAAACTGGAAAGAGATAATTTATGAAGGTTTCAAGGAAAGGCTGGAAAGATTCCGGTCTTTAAAAGTGTTTATGGATATCTGTGTGAGGTGCGGTGCATGTGCTGACAAATGTCATTTTTTTATCGGTACGGGTGATCCCAAGAATATGCCTGTTCTCAGGGCTGAACTTCTTCGGTCTGTTTATAGAAATGATTTTACAAAGGCCGGGAAAATATTAGGAAAAATCGCAGGTGCAAGGCCGATGACGCTGGATGTTTTAAAGGAGTGGTGGTACTATTTCTTCCAGTGTACGGAATGCAGACGATGTTCGGTTTTTTGCCCCTATGGCATAGATACTGCAGAAATCACAATAATTGGACGGGAACTGCTCAACCTTTTAGGACTTAATATAGACTGGATTGCAACCCCGGTTGCGAATTGTTACAGAACAGGAAATCATCTTGGTATTCAGCCCCATGCATTCAAAGATATGTTGGATTTTTTCGTTGAAGATATTGAAGAGGTTACCGGAGTTCAAGTTGAGCCGAATTTCAATAAAAAAGGAGCCGATATTCTTTTCATAACTCCATCTGGTGATGTATTTGCCGATCCAGGAACATATACCTGCATGGGTTATATGATTCTGTTCCATTTTTTAAAGGAGAAATACGGTTTTGATATTACCTGGAGTACATATGCTTCAGAGGGAGGGAACTTTGGATTCTTTACATCCCACGAGACCATGAAACGGCTTAATGCCAAGATGTATGCTGAAGCCAAGAGGCTTGGGGTGAAATGGATACTTGGCGGAGAATGCGGTCATATGTGGAGGGTTATTCATCAGTATATGGGCACTGTAAACGGTCCTGCCGATTTTCTTGAAGAACCTGTCTCTCCAATTACAGGGACAAAGTTTGAAAATGCAAAATCTACAAAAATGGTGCATATTTGCGAATTTACAGCGGACTTGATCAAACATGGCAAGCTCGATCTGGATCCAAGCCGTAATGATAAATTTAAACTGACTTTTCATGATTCCTGTAATCCTGCAAGGGGTATGGGATTATTGGAAGAACCCAGGTATGTTATAAATAATGTCTGTAATAATTTTTATGAAATGCCGGCTAACACAATACGTGAACAGACTTTCTGCTGCGGCAGCGGTGCAGGTCTGAATGCAGGTGAAGATATGGAATTGAGAATGACCGGAGGTATGCCCCGTGCAAATGCGGTAAAATACGTACACGAAAAACATGGTGTTAATATGTTGGGATGTGTTTGTGCAATTGACCGGGCGGTATTTCCCGATCTTATGAGCTACTGGGTTCCGGAAGTCGATGTTACAGGTGTTCATGAACTGGTCGCAAATGCACTGATACTGCCTGGTGAAAAAAAGAGAACAACCGACCTTCGTGCAGAACCGCTTTTAGGTATGGAGGAGGAAGCTGATGAATGATAAAAGCAGGATTATCGCCGGACTAATTATTTTTCTTATCGTTGTAACGTTTCCCTTCTGGTATAATATGGGAAAAGCAGCTCCAGCGCCTGAAACAAAATTGACCGATAAGGCGAAACAGGCGAAAAATTGCATCCAGCCCACGGAATATATGAGGGTTGGACATATGCAGCTGCTGAATGTATGGAGAAATGAAGTCGTAAGAGACGGCAAAAGAACATATGTAAACCAGAGCGGGAAAGATTTTAATATGAGTCTTTCCAACACATGTATGGACTGTCATTCAAACAAGGCAGAATTTTGCGACAAATGCCATGATTATACTTCCACGGCTCCATACTGCTGGGATTGCCACGTTTATCCAAAGGAGAGTAAATGATGGAAAACGCCAGAAGAAAATTCTTGAAAGTCGCCGGAATTTCAGCTCTGGGTCTGAGTTTGGGGACAAAGTCTGTTTTAAATGTATTCGCCTCAGCCGATGAGTCAGCAGACAGGAGAGGAAAAAAAACGGCTGCTGAAATAACCGAAAATAAAAAAGCCCTTAAAGCAAAACATTGGGGCATGGTTATCGACACCAGAAGACTGCGCACAGTTGGAGATTTAAAACCTCTTATCGATGTATGCCATAAAATACATAATGTTCCCAAGTTTGAAAACAGTCTGCATGAAATAAAGTGGATTTGGGAAGATGAATATAAGCATGCGTTCCCAACTATGGAAAACGAATATCTTGCCGACAGTATAAAGCATATGCCTTTCTTACTGTTATGCAACCAGTGCCAAAATCCTCCATGTGTCAGAGCATGTCCCACCAAAGCCACGTTTCAGCGCGAAGATGGTATCGTCATGATGGATTTTCATAGATGTATAGGATGCAGATTCTGCATGGCGGCCTGTCCTTATGGATCAAGAAGTTTTAATTTCGTTGATCCAAGAACAGGACTCGATGAAAGTGGAATTTTCAATGAATTCCCTACCAGAATGAAAGGGGTTGTTGAAAAGTGCAATTTTTGTGCTGAAAGACTGGACGTTGGAAAAATGCCTGCCTGTGTTGAGGCATCAAACGGTGCAATCGCTTTCGGAGACTTGGAAGATCCTGAGTCTGATGTCAGAAAACTTTTGAAAGAAAATTTTACCATTAGACGTAAACAGGAGCTTGGTACCGAGCCGTCTGTTTACTATATCGTGTGAGGTGGTTATGCTTGAATTAGCGGTTAAAGGAACTAAAAGATATTGGAGCTGGGTCGTTCTGCTGCTTATTATAATAGGTATTGGATTCAGCGCCTATTTAATGCAGCTTAAGACCGGTCTTGGAATTACCGGCATGAGCAGAGATGTCTCGTGGGGATTTTATATTGCTCAGTTTACATTTTTAGTTGGAGTTGCAGCAGGAGGTGTAATGGTAGTTCTCCCTTATTATCTTCATCATTACAAGGCTTTTGGGAGAATTACCATTTTAGGCGAGTTTCTGGCAATTGCATCGGTTACGATGTGTCTTCTGTTTATTATTGTCGATCTTGGCCAGCCGATGCGCGCTTTAAATGTTATTTTTTACGCCACACCTACTTCGGTCCTTTTTTGGGATATGATTGTTTTAAACGGTTATCTCTTTCTGAACATACTGATCGGATGGAATGTCTTAGAGGCTGAGCGGAATAATGTTCCTCCTCCCAAGTGGTTAAAACCTTTTACCTATATATCGATTCCATGGGCAATCGGTATCCATACCGTAACCGCATACCTTTACTGTGGTCTGCCCGGAAGAGGTTTCTGGCTTACCGCGATACTTGCGCCGCGATTTCTTGCTTCAGCTTTTGCAGCAGGGCCTGCTCTATTAATTATACTCTGCCTTATTGTCAGAAAGCTGACCAAGTTCGACCCCGGCAAAGAGCAGATTCAATCACTTGCCAAGATAGTAGCCTATGCCATCACCATAAATGTATTTTTCTTCCTTTGCGAAGTCTTTGTTGTATTTTACAGCAGAATACCTGAGCATATGGATCACATTAATTATCTGTTTTACGGATTACACGGTAAAGGCGCTCTTGTTCCATGGATGTGGGCTTCCATTGTCCTGATGGTTATCGGCATTATTCTGCTGATAGTTCCGACAACCCGAAGAAATGAAGCGGTTCTTATAGTTGCCTGTATCGCTGTATTTGCAGGTACATGGATTGACAAAGGGCTTGGAATGATTTCAGGCGGTTTTGTCCCGAATCCGTTGCATCATGTTACCGAATATGCTCCCACCGGCCCTGAACTTGTCATTACTCTGGGAGTATATGGAATCGGTTTTCTTGTGCTGACACTGCTGTTCAAGATGGCGACGGGTGTAAAAGAAGAGGTTTCGGCTTAAGACGTCAACTACCCCGCAGTTAGAGACTGCGGGGCTTGAAGGGAAATTTTCAAGCCCGGTTGATCAGCCTAAGCTCTTTAAGAGCTACGTTACATTGGAATACCTAATCACCCTGGATTGCTCCACACGCTCTATGGCCTGCCTGCGGCAGGTAGGCACTGAGGCCGGTGATTAAACATTTATGAGGGTAGGAAAAGTGTTGGTGGATCAC
>CAZRLQ010000119.1:0-6904 GCA_964600725.1 uncultured Desulfobacterales bacterium | reverse complement strand
ATTGGGTTAAGCAATTATAATGCCAAACACTAAAACTATTTTTCGAAAACTCAAAATTATAACCAGCCATGATGCTGAACCAGCAGGATTATATATTCATATTCCTTTTTGCGTAAAAAAGTGTTCTTATTGTAATTTTTACTCTATTGCCAATCCGTTGTTTAAAGAAGAAATAACAGGTGCCTTAAAGCATGAGATACAGATAAGCCCAAACAATTGCTTCTTATTTGATACCATCTATATTGGAGGAGGAACGCCCTCTATTTTAGATGCTGAAATAATCGGAGAGATAATTGATACGGCATTGGGTTCATTTAAGATATGTTCTGATCCTGAAATAACTGTGGAAGTAAATCCTTGTACCTCGGATTATTACAAGTTTAAATATTATAAAGAATGCGGGATAAATCGTATAAATATCGGCGTCCAGTCGTTTCGGGATATAAATCTTAAATTTCTGGGCAGAATCCATACGGGTAATGATGCTCTATCTGCCGTCAAATCAGCGCGAAAGGCTGGGTTTGATAATATTGGAATTGATCTTATCTATGGTATTCCAGGGCAGTCTGTAAACTCATGGCTTGTTGATTTGCAGATGGCGGTTGAATTGGAACCCGAACACCTTTCCTGTTACATGCTTACATATGAATCCGGGACGGTAATGGAGAAAAGAATGCAAAAGGGTTTTTTTCGTCCATCATCTGATAGTCTTGTAAGTAAGCTGTTTATTACCACTACGGAATTTTTGGAGGCCCATAGTTATTGCCAGTATGAAATATCGAATTTTGCCAGGTCTGAAAATAAAAGATCTAAACATAACCTTAAATACTGGTCATCTATACCTTACATGGGAATCGGACCATCTGCCCATTCATTTACAGGAGATACCCGTTACTGGAACTACAGCAGTATAAGTAAGTATCTGAAAAATTTAGGAAAAGGCCATCTGCCCATTGAAGGAAAAGAATTGTTAACCGGGCAGCAGCAAATGATTGAGGCAATCTACCTTGGACTAAGGAAATCAGAAGGAATAAGAATTGATCATTTTGATGGAAAGTTTAATATCAGTTTCTTAAAGAAGTTTAAAAAATTAATAGGGCATCTTGAAGAAAAACAGATGATCAAAACCACCAAAGATAGTTGCATGTTAACACAAAGAGGCAGGTTATTTATAGACAGCATTGCTTTAATGTTTATTTGAAAAAGAAAATCGGTTCATATGGATATGTCTAAGATTTTCGAAAACCACCAAATATAAGACTATATGTACGATCAGATGCGTAAGAGATCGGTGCAGATCAAGTTGAGTCTGAGCTGTCTGCGCGTATGGCCATGCACAGGCAGACGCAAAAATTGAGCGCTTTTACGGACATCTTGTCTTTTTTGGCTGCCGGCGTAAGATCAGAAAGGCACAGGCGAATCTTGTATTTCCCCTGATCTCAGGTGGGTAATGCCCCATCTGTATTGTTCCGCTTTAATTTGACAGCCTTTTTTTCGTCCCCCGTCTCTAAGTGGAAAGCGTTTTTATCAAAACTCCGATATAGAATCGCGCATGGCTTATCGGTGCAGCCATATTGGCGCGATGATTGGCTAAAATACCGCTTAAACTGCTGTTGGTTATGAGAATAGGATCTATTTCAAGAGCATGATGGCATGCTTCTATTGCGTGATGCAAAACTTCTTTACCGCGTCTCGTATCCACGGTAATATGAAAATCTTCAGCAACAGCTTCAAGAATTGTCCTCATGGCAGTTGCAACACCCTTTGCATAAAAGAAATAATCGTCGGCTTTAAAAAAACTTACATCATCTCCTCCTTTTTCTTTTGTTTTAACTAAGTTCTCTTCACAGCTTCCCAACAGATCTTCATAAGCGGCGAGCAAGGGGATTAAATTGTCGGTCCTGGTATAAAATTTCGCATTCCCTTTTTTCAACTTTTCTTTATAAGCATTTAATTCTTTAAGACCTGCACTATATTTTGATTCCGGTGAAGGAAACCAGTATCGATCCGACTTTATCATAAACCAGTTCATCGCTCGTTCAAGGTTTCTATCAAAAGAATCTGTACTTCCGGTACGGGAAATCCTTTCATTAAGAATAATGGCGGTTCTACGAGTAACTTCAAGAACGCCAAGCTGAAAGTTATTAATATTATCTGTAATATTTACAATATCATTTGGACGCCATCCCCAGAATCTTTCATGCAGCTCATAATCAAGCGGTTTTATACAAGCTTCAACAAATGCTTCGCCTTTTACCTTATGCTCGGTTGTTTTAGCTGATAATTCATGCCCTTTGGATTCTTCGTGACTTTCTGTTTCCATTCTTTCTTTCAGTCTGGGAGCTGTTTGTTCAGGCAAATCTTTTGTCAAGTGAATATCTTTAGCTTCCGTAACCGGTTTATCTGTTTTGCTGCCGACAATGTTATAAAAATTATTGCCGGACATAATGCCAACCAGGTTGTTTTTGCTGTCAACGACAGGTACTCTCTTGAGATTATGCTGAGCACAAAATTCTGCTATCTCGTTTTCCTTCATACCTTCATTGACAGTGTGAATATCTGTTGACATAAAATCTTTAAGAGGTGATTTTGGGGAAACAACCTGTATTTGTTTTGATGAACTTTCACCGGCTAGTTTTCCCGAAGTATCCAATACATATATAGACAAAGGAATCTGAATATCCAGATGTTCTTTTTGCAGCAATTTTACTGCCTCGCCGGCAGTTGTATCCTCTTTTAAGATTATGAAATCATTGGCTATGATTTTACCAACCCCGTAGTAATCATCATGGGGTTTAATCATATCTTCATGGAAATCATGATTAATCAGATTTTTATGATCAGCAGTATGGCCGGCACTATTATCAGAATGAGCGGCTATTTTTTTTTCGTCCTGTTTTAATACATCGTGAGATGTAACCTGAAGTTTATATTCTTTATTGAAAAATCCAAACAGGATGCTCATTATCCAGAGAAAAACAGCTATAAGGAATATTCCCACAACGATACGTTTGATATAAAAGCCATATTTTTTTGTTTTTTCGGTATCATTATTTTTATTATTCATAATATTCTCCAATAGGAAATGGTCGGGATTTGCCATAAACGATGATCTCCCCGGCAAAACTGACCATCGGCAAACATTATTGGACATCCTTCAAACTTGGTTATACTTTTACCTGTCTGCTGCAGGCAGGGATGTTGCTTTTCGCCTGGTTTCCATGTTCTTTGCGTGGGAACCCACATGGTATGCATTCCCGCTCAAAGAGCGTGGGAACGAGAAAGCTAAAACCGCCAAAAGTGTTAACTGCTTTTACGCTAAAATAAAGGATGCCCAGCATTGCATTATATGGAACTGGAACGAAATAACTTCCCTAATTAGGCATCACAGCTTCAAGCCATCTTTGCCCGATCTGAAACCACAAAGATATTGAAATGGCTCGCTATTCCTTCAGCTTTTGTGTCTATTTTCAAATCGGGCAAATCGAACAAACCTGACTTAAATCTGAGCGCTTACTTATTAAAGTTACTTCGTCCCCGTTCCTATTTTTCTGAGCCTCCGTATATCACCGATTCGAATTGTGATATTATTGGAATCAAGATATTCGAGTAAGGGGATTACATATTTACGTGAAGCTCCGGTCATATCTTTGAACTGTGGTGTGGTGATTTCATTGTTGGCCTTAAGAAAATCCAACAGCCTATTTTTTAAAGATTTAACAGATTCAGCATCAAAATAAAGATCTTCTTTTACTTTAATAATGAACTTTTCATCAACAAGATGTAATAAAACATCCTTGGCGAGTTTTGAATCAATATTCAAATTCTTTACAACTTCTTTGAAGTAAGGGGGCTGAAGCCCGTTTTCTTTGTAAATATCGAGTATTTTTTTTCTGATTTTGGCCTGATCAACTTTTAGGGAGACCTTATGATCTTTAAGACGAATTATATCTCCCTCCTGAATAATCGATTTATCTTTTATCATCTGGGCAAGAACAAGATTCGATAACTTTAAGCCAATATAGGCAGGCAGCCTCGATTTCAACTCTTCTTTTGGCATACCGGCTTTAAGGGGATTTGCCTGATGGTATTTGCTGAGAATATCAAGAATATCTTTTTCTAATTTTATCAAAGCATTAATATGAATATAGATTTTATTTTCTTTGTCGGCTTGAAAAATAATCTTTTTTGACAATAAGCTTTGCATACTTGTTTTAAGCAGTTTTTCAGACAGATTGGTCATTACTTTAAGATGGGAAAGGGATATCCCGCTATAACCAGATTCGTTTAGATGATATGAAATAATCTCGTCGGGTGATTGATCAATAAGGTCATTTAATTCCTTGACGATTTCAGATTTAAAGCGTTTATGCTTTCGGGGTATCGGGTTTAATATCTGTCCACCGCCAATGGTGCGTATAGGAGAATAACTTCTAATTACAAACCTGTCATCCTTTACTAAAGAGATCGGACTATCAAGCCGGAGCTGAGCTATGCTGGTATCACCTGGTACAAGTTCATCTCTGTCAAGTAAAATCAGATTGCCTAACACTTCGCTGGTGCCGGCATGAAATCTGACCCGTGTTCTGGTTTTTATCGGTTTTTCATTGCTTTGAAGAAAATGAAAGGACACGTCAAGCATGTAGCTGGATTGTAATGACCCAGGATATGCCACGACATCACCTCTATTTATAGATGCCTTTTCAATTCCCTGGAAATTAATGGCTGTTCGCATACCGGCTTCAGCAGTACTTTGGCTTTTGTTATGAACCTGAATTCCCCGAACTTTTGATGTTATTAAAGACGGGTATATCATAACAGTATCTCCCACCCGAACAGACCCCGCAATCAATGTACCTGTAATAACTGTGCCAAAACCCTTCATACTGAAAATACGATCAACAGGAAGACGGAACAGGCCGGTTTGAGAACGCTGCGGAATTTTAAGACTTATTTCATCGAGAATTTTGATAAAATCGGAAATTCCTTGTCCGGTAGCAGATGATAGCGGGATAACAGGCGCGTCTTCGAGAAAAGTTTTCCGGGTAAATTCCTTGACATCATCTGTGGCGAGTTCCAGCCATTCTTCATCTACAAGATCAAGCTTGGTTAATGCAACAAGACCATGTTTTATACCCAATAAAGTGCAGATTTCCATATGTTCCCTTGTCTGGGGCATTATACCTTCATCAGCCGCAATAACCATAACAACAATATCAATTCCGGTAGCGCCTGCAACCATGTTTTTTACGAATTTTTCATGACCGGGAACATCTACAATCCCTATATGCTGTCCACCTGGAAGATCAATAGATGCAAAACCAAGCTCAATGGTTATGCCTCGAAGTTTTTCCTCCTTTAATCGATCAGTGTCAATGCCTGTAATTGCTTTTATAAGGCTGGTTTTTCCATGATCAATATGGCCGGCTGTTCCTAATATAATCTGTTTCAATTAAAAACACTCCTTGTTGAGAGCGTGTTTGAAGATTTGCAACCTTATGGATGAAGATATGGTAACTGCTCCCCTGCCTCAAGGCTGGGGCTTTTTGAGCGCTAATTCGCAAGCGCTGAGCTCTTCAGCACGAGAGCCAATATATTTATCGCCGCGTTATTCGCGGCTAACTATAAATTCCATGTCAATTTAAATTTAAGCGCTATCTATCCTTACTTACGTTTTATATGAATTTTATATGAAAATGATGATTTTTGTGAATGATAGATAGAGGAATTTTAGTTATTTATAAAATGGACTTTTAGGCGCTGCCTCATTTTCATTCTTTGTTATGCCCACTAAGGCATGATGGGTTTTTAGTTTTTGGCTCTTTTTGGATTTCAAGTTGGTGTCATGACACTTTTTGAACAATTTGTAATAAAATCAACTACTCCTACCATGTTGGCGACATTTGTTTTATTTGGCACCGGCTTGAATAATATTCCCTGCCAAAACAAATAGTTATTATATTATATCAGCCTTATATTTCAACCACCAACTTGGAATCTATTATGATCCTAGTTTTTTTGTAATTTCTCAATAAGTTCTGGCACCTTATGTGTTTCCTCCTTTGAAAAAGGGAGATTGATGGGGATTTTTCCATACTTATTAAGAAGTTACGTTTTTTTACGCTTATCGAATTAAGTTATAAGCACCTAAAAGGAGGGTGGTATGCCCTTGGGCTGCCAATTGATAACCTGCTGCCCAAAAGAATTTGTATCCTTTATGCATTGGCCAAAGGTTCAGCCTCCTCGCTTCACTGCAACTCTTAGGCACTTTGGCTCACAAGATTGATTAATTAAATCATACCTTTGAGGCTAATTATGCCAAGATTCAGGCACTATACTTTTGCAGAATGCCGGCAGCATTTTTCAAAGAATCTTTACGGCTTTGATTTTCCGCTGCGCATGTATTCAACAATATAGGCCATAAATATTAAAAATATCCCAAGTCCTATAACATAAACAGTATTTACATCTTGGAAGAAAAAACGAGTAAGAATAACAGCAAAAACAGCTCCGAGAATAATTCTTAATACAAAAATATAAAATCTGTTCACACAATCACCTTGATGAGTTTGTTTCTGATAATATTATTTTAAAATAGCCAAAATCAAATAAATAATATAATAGAAGATAATCAGCGTCAACAACAAGTTTTTGTGTAATTCAGGCCGCTTGTAAAATCGTAATTTCTCAATAAGTTATGGCACATATGTGCTTCCCCCTTTGAAAAAGGGGGATAGAGGGGAATTTTTCCATCGTTGTCCTGTTTTTTTTAGAAGCTGTCAAATAAGGTATTAAAATTAACTTGAAATAAATAAAATTATCTGCTATATAAAATCAAATATATGGTGAGTGTAGCTCAGGTGGTAGAGCACCGGGTTGTGGCCCCGGTTGTCGAGGGTTCAAG
>CAZRLQ010000118.1:1769-6971 GCA_964600725.1 uncultured Desulfobacterales bacterium | reverse complement strand
TTTTAGATGTATAATTTAATAGTATAGGAATTTCCATTTTATGCCTAATGAATTCTGTATCATAGAATATAGGTGGATTTTTTTGAACGTCCAACGCCGAACATCGAATGATGAAATCGCTTCGCTCTGCTGATTTATAAATTTACAGAATGCCTTATTCGAAATTCAATGTTGGATGTTCATAGTTTTTATCCTGCATGGTATAGAAATCTCCATTTTGTTAAGTATTAAATCAATAGATTATGGAAAGTCCGCCCAAAGGACACTAATTTAAATGACAGCCTCCTGACAAAACGCAAAAAATAATGAAAACTCCAAAAAACAGACGGGTATTTGTTATCGGTTTTGGTGCTGCCACGCCTCTTGGAAACACTTTTGAAAAAACATGGAGCCGTGTGATTAAAGAAGAGGCCGGTTTTAAAAAGATTACAAGGTGTCAGGTTGAAACGCTTTGTAATGTGGTTGGCGAGATTCCCGAATGGAATCCAATGGATCTGGATTTTACAGATAAAAAAGATGTATACAACTGGAATGCTGATTATGTTCTATTGACAATGGCTGTCTGTAAAGAAGCACTGGAAAATTCAACCCTTGAAATGGATAAAGATACCGGCCCAAGAACGGCTTGCCTGATCGGTTCCGCACTAAATGGAACCGATTCTTTTCGCCTGGCGATGGATAACTATGTCAACAAAGGCCCTTTAAAGATCAGTCCCTATCTGCTTCCGAATCTGTGTGCTAATCTTCCCTCAGGCAAAGCCGGAATGCTGCTCGGTTTTACAGGTCCTATATTTTCTCCCCAGGGAGCCTGTGCATCCGGTAATCATGCAATTGGAATCGGTTCCAGGATGATACGGGACGGGGATTGCGATTTCGTTCTTGCCGGCGGAGTTGAAAGCTGCCTTATGCCTGAAATTATTCACGGATTTGACAATATGCTTGCCACCATCAGGGTCGGCCCCAATGACCGTGCCTATAATGATCCTGCCCAGGCATCACGACCATTCAGTATTGACAGAAAAGGAATTGTCCTTTCCGAAGGCGCAGGAGTTATTGTACTTGCCGCCGATGAAATGCTCGCCGCATACGGCCTGACACCAAGAGCAGAAATTTTTGGGATCGGATGGACATCAGATGCTCATCATTTCACAAGACCAAACCCTGATACCATTATCAGGTCAATAAAAGAAGCAATTGACGACTCAGGCCTGGAACCCGCTGACATTCAATATGTCAACACTCATGGAACATCCACTCAGAAAGGGGACAGAATTGAAATTGAATGTTTGAAAGCGGTGTTTAACAAAAGATTGGAAAAAATTCCCATTTCATCCAACAAATCTCAAGTCGGACATACGCTTGGAGCTGCCGCTGCCATTGAGGCGGCCTTGACAATAGAGGCAATGAAAAACGGACTGATACTTCCCACTATTAATCATATACCGGATCCTGAGTTTGATGGAGTTGATGTTGTTCCCAATAAGGTTCGAAAACAGGATTATGAATTTTTTCTTTCCAATGCATTTGGATTTGGAGGAACAAATTGCTGTATTGTTTTTAAAGGGGTATGAGATGAGACCAAAACCATTTTTGCCGGAAGTATTAAATGGTGATAATTTATATATAAGAGACAAAACCAGCAGGATGGTCTGGCATAGATGCAAAAATCGCATTCTTTATGCTGATACGGACCGGTCACAAGTTGTATATCATAGTAATTATCTCCGCTATTTTGAATTCGGCAGAGCTTCACTGATGCGTGATACCGGATACGCATACAGCGAAATAGAAAAAGAAGGTTATATTTATCCTGTCATTGAGTTAGGTGTTAATTATTATACACCTTTGTATTATGATGATCCCATGTGGATATATACAAAGCCCTCAAAGCTTGAACGAGTCAGACTTCAGTTTGATTATATTATTACTCACCATGAAACCGGTGAAATTGTCTGCAAGGGATTTACGAAACACTGCGCAATTAATTCCTCTGGAAAACCTTCAAGAATCGATGAAAAGACAGTCCATCTTTGGAAAATTTTTCCAAAATGAAAGATAAGATCAGGGTGCCTGTAAAGATCAAGATCCGTCCTTATTTAATGGATCATCAATTCAAGGGAGAAGCCGTGCTTCCGGCAGTGGAAGCAATGCAGCTGCTGGCCGGATCAACGCAAACATTTATTCATGATATCAATACACGATTTATCGGCAAGGCAAAATTCAATAAGTTTCTTTATGTTAAGCCGGAATATATGAATATAGAAAATTTTTGGATAAACGCATTCAATGAAATCAAGTTTCTTGAAAACGACAATATTGGCTCAAAACTGATTACAATAATAAGATCAAAAAAAAATTCAGTCACACGGGCAAAAGAACATGTAAGCATTGTTTTTACCAGAAAAAACCATAAATTCCCCAAGCCGCCGACAGATCTTGTTTCTCCATTGAAAGGAGACTGTTTTAATATACCTTCAAACAGCCTTTATGCCGATCTTGTCCCATTCGGCCCCGCATACCGGAACCTCAAAGGAACTCTGCTTGTTTCTGAAAATGGCGCTCTTGCAAATATTTATGGTTCAGCCAATGATGCCCCCTCCAATCCGTTAGGATCACCCTTTCCCCTTGATGCAGCTTTTCACGCCGCCTGCGCCTGGGGGCAACGTTTTTCAAAAATTGTTGCATTCCCGGTAGGTTTTGAAAAAAGGTTTATATTCCGCCTGACAAATTTCAAAAAAAAATATATCTGCAAGATTATACCTATACAAACTTATCCCGGCCTGCTCATCTTCGATATCTGGATTTATGACTCAAAGGGTGCCCTCTATGAAGCGGTTCTTGGGATGCATATGAAAGATATAAGCGGAGGCAGACTAAAACCCCCGCAATGGGTTATGGAAAAACACCAGGATGCTGTCCGGAAGTAGTGGTCTTTCGCAAAGCCAATACTGATGAATTAGGCAAAGGACAAGTTTTCAAACAGGCAGTATGAGCTGTCTGTATTTAATTCGATGAGCATAAAAAAATAGCGAAACGTAAATGATATGTGATATACGTTAAAATATGAGGGATAATGATTGTTTGACCGGATTCAAAACTTTCGATGGAATGACGCTTCGGTTAAGCCAGAGATTATTGAGCTGAAGGAAATATAAGTTGTTGAATTTAGATGATATAATAATATTGTTGCACCATACTGCCCATGGCCTGAGAACTTACGAATCTTCAGTCCCTTAACTCACTGGAATCACATCGATGGCATCTTCAATATGTTTAAAAAAAATATCAACTATACCGTTATTAAAACCAAGCCCTTTATTTTCAATTACAACTGAAATATGTTCTCGCTCAAAACAGGTTTTCCAGGAATCTTCTTTTCCGATCAGATCTTCCTTAAAATGTATACCGGCTACCAGCAGAAAAGGGACAAGCCGAATCTTTTTATACCCTGATTTTTTTACAGATTCAACAACCTCTTCCATAGAAGGCCATCCATCCTCGATTACACCAATATATATTCTTCCCCCTGATTTTTGATTAAGCATATATTGAAGTGCGGCATACGAAGAACAGCTTGGATGATCGGTGCCGTGGCCCACCATGACCACCGCTTCATTTCTGAGACTGCAAAAGGCTGATTGCATTGCTCTAACTACTGCAATATAATCTTCAAAATTGCTTAAAAGCGGAAGACCTATTGAAGTTCTGATATCACATCCTTTAACATCTTCAACAAGACGGTAAAATTCATGGCCGCAAGTTAAATGTACAGACTGAACCACAGCCCATAAATATCCTTTTGCCTTTAATTGGGAAAGCACTTGATTGGGAAATAAAAGATCAATGTTCCGGCTTTTTTTTATCAAGTCTTTAACCATTCTGGAAGAAAATGCCCAAAAAATTTCGTGCTCTGGAAAACGTTTTTTGCATTTCTCATCAATAAATGAATAAGTTTCAAGTGCTTTGCCGGTTGTTCCAAATGCTGCCATAACAATCGGTATTTTCATAAAAATATTCTCCATTGGAAATGAAAAATGCAGGAATTTTTTAAATTATATGCGCGAAGATCCTAAAACTTCAATAGTAAATTCTTCCAGATTGTTTGGCGGATTTGAAAATACAATCATAAATGGAAGTGTTTTCTCCGGCTCTACTTTAAAATTCACCCCATTATTATGTGATTGGTCTGATAATCGTCTTTTTAAAGAATCTGAATCAAGACCGGAAAGTTCAATGTCTGACAACACTTTTCCACAATAGACGCTTTTACTTGATAAGGCATTGCCTTTTGTATAGATTTTCCCACGTATCTTTATACAATTTCTATCCTCAGCATACCCGTTTTTAACCAGACCGGTTATTACAAACAGCTTGCCAACCTTCTCATTTTCCACATACCTGCCATTTATATCCAAAGTGCTTATCTTGAGATTACCGGCATCTTTAACTTTGGGGCTCATGTAATTACTAATATATGGAATATTTATTCCAATACTATGAGCTACAAACAGAGCGCTTCCAGCCAAAAGAGCTATCGCTGCCAAAACGATAACAGCGACAAAAACGCTTCTCTTTTTTCTGACCGGCTCTTGGCCGGTCTTATCGGATAAAGCGCCGGACGCCTCTATTTTTTCTTCAAATACTGCAGGATCATCTTTGCCGCTTTGCGCTAATGGTATAATCGGTGTTGCCGTTGCGGTTGCCGTTTCTAAAGCGGCTTGCCGAGATGTTTCTTTTAGTTTCTCTTCAGGTTTTTGTTCAGACGATGCAACATATGCTTGATCTTCACCTGAATCTTCCTTGGAGTCTAAAAGTTCAAATTCAAGTTCCGGTTCTTCCGATTCCATATCGGTTATTTTCTTCTTTTCCTCTCTTTCTTCTGATTCTTCTTCTGCGTCAGATACTGCTTCCAGTTCAAACTCAAGCTCATTCAACTCTTCATCTGTTTCTGCTTCTGATTTCTGTCCATCTTCGACCAGCATATCTTCTATATCTGATAGATCAATTTCTTCTTCATCTAAAAATTCAGTTTCTGTCTCCGAACTTTCCGATTTATTTTCTGTATCAAACGCTGTATCCAGTTCCAGCTCAAGTTCGTCCAGCTCTTCAACGGTTTCTCCTGCTGATTCAGACTCATCTTCATCAAACTCGAGCATATCTTCAATATCCGATAAATCAAACTTTTCTGCCTCATCCAACTCT
>CAZRLQ010000118.1:0-1669 GCA_964600725.1 uncultured Desulfobacterales bacterium | reverse complement strand
CTTCAAGTTCCTTGTCAATTACATCTTCTGCTGCATCTTCTGCCGGTTCAGGCACAGCTTCGGCATCAAGCAGGCTTTCAATGTCAGGCAGCCCAAAATTTTCTGACTCATTTATGTCAGCTAAATCGGCGCCGGAGTCTGTCTCGAAGCCTAACGCTTCCACTTCATTTTCATTGTCATCTGCCTTTTCTTCTGACTTCAGCTCTTTATCAATATCAAACATATTTTCAATGTCTGAAAAATTGAGAAGATTTGCTTCTTCTGAGACATCACCTTTGGTACTATCTTCAAGGTCGGTCTTTAAGTCAAACTCTGAATCAAAATTATCTGGTTCGTTATCATAATCATCTTCTTTGAGCGCTTCCCGTTTTTCTTTTTCCTGACCAAACAATAAATCTTGAGAATCTTGCCGTTCTTCAGAATCAGAAACTGCTTCTACTGGATTCTTTGTCTCTTTGCGAGGAACTGAAGGGTAAACGACAAAAACATTTTTACATTTTGAGCATCGTACTTTTGATCCTGTTTGCTTAACAAAAGAATCATCCAAGTTAAAATTGGTGTTGCAATCATCACAGGTTATAATCATGGCACATCCTCACAGGTTATAATTTCAAACAATAAATTCCCTGTAAATTTCTATAGTTCTCATTATAATCAAGTCCATAACCGACAAAAAATCCTTTTTTTACTTTATGGCACACGTAATCAACATTGATCTTTTTATCGCGACGTTCAGACTTGTCCAGAAGTACACAAACCTTTACAGTTTTTGGATCAAAAGAATTCAGGTAATCAATCAGATAGCTCAGAGTAGAACCGGTATCGATAATGTCTTCTATAATCAATAGATCTTTATCTCTTACGTTAAGCTCTATTTTTTTCGTTAACCGGATATTACCGGATGAATAAATGCCGGAGCCATAACTGGATATACCTACAAAATCAATTCTAACCGGGATCGTAAGGCAACGCACTATGTCTGATAAAAAGATAAATGAACCTTTCAGCACCCCAATAAAAACCAATTCATCATTCTTATAATCATTTGAAATCCTATGCGCAATAACTGATATTCTTTTATCAATATCATCTTTTGATAATACAGGAATCAATTCGGGCATTTTTTTTAAACCTAAAACCTGCTTAAACTATTTTCAAAAAAAAAATTATGCTTTTAATATCAGCGAATTTCTGAAAATAGTTTACCCTCCGGGAGCGCCGGTTTTACCGAATCTGCGGTGTCGGCAGGGACTTGAAGTATCGTAGTAGTACGTCTGCGCCCCTGCCGCCCTGCACCTGCCTGCCGAGGCCTCGGCGCAGGCAGGACAGCGCCGCAAGTTAGGTAGATGTGGCAACCTTGTCGAGCAATTAACCTCAAAAAACAAGATATTATATATGCTTAAGTTTTCGAAAAATAATTTTGGTGTTTGGCATTATAATTGCTTAACCCAATTTTTAGTATCGAATTTTGAGTGATGAGCTTTGAGATTTTGATGCCGACATACCAAACAATTGTAAGCGGCTTCCAGTTGGTTAATGGATCGTTGATGCGGTCTAATAAAGAAGGTTGTTTGTTCCCTTTTTCAGGCTCAGGTTCTCGTTTAATCAAGCCCTGCAGTATTTCAGCTCCATTGAGAGCATTCCATTCAGCCATGTTCAGCACTCGATG